>AQSL01000157.1 GCA_000403035.1 Candidatus Latescibacter anaerobius SCGC AAA252-E07
GAAAGAATGGCCTATTTGTCCTCTTGACACTCGTGCAGAATGGAATCATGGCAACACATGTTACGTTATGGATAATGGGGACATCCTAACATCTTTTCGTAACCTTCACAAAATTTGCATCATCGATAAGAAAACGGGTGATATCAAATGGGAATATGGTGGATTAGGAGTATTAGCACATCAACATGATCCCCATCCTGTACCTCCTAATGATAATTTTCTAATATTTGATAATGGGCAACATCGAGCCCTTAACGAAGTGAACTACTCACGCTTAATTGAGGTCAACCCGAAGAATAAGGAAATAGAGTGGGAATATAGAGCTCCTGTTAATATGGATTTCTTTTCTGCAGCCTGCGGCAATTCCCAAAGGTTACCCACCGGGAATACCTTAGTTTGCGAAACTATGGAAGGAAGAATTTTTGAGATAACTCCGAAAGGCGAAATAGTCTGGGAATTCATTAATCCACAATCTGGTGTGGTTGGACCTTTTGGGTCTGTCAACTGGGTATTTAGAGCATATCGCTATGGGCCAAACTTCGAAGGGTTCAAAGGCAAAACGCTCGATCCGGAAAATTTTCAATATTGGAATGGACTCTATGGTACAGATGCTTTCAATTAAATAATATAATTCTATATTCTTTTACACAGTTTATTTAATTTGAAAATCTATCCATTAATTATAATTTTTAGTGTAAATATTTTTCATATGAGGAGTAAAAAATGAGTGAAGAAGCAAAAAGATGTATGACATTAATTGAGCAATCAAAGACCGTAATACGTGAAGCATTTGAAAAGTTTGATCCAAAATCTTTGGGTATTACATGGACAGGTGGAAAAGACAGTACCACAAACCTATGGATAATTCGTCAAGTCTGTTTAGAGGATAATGTTGACCTTCCTGTTGTTATGACTATTGATGAAGGTGATGCATTTCCTGAAATTACAGACTTTCTGATACGGATTTCAAATAAATGGAATATAGATCTAAAGTGGTATACTAATTGGGACGTGCTTGCCTGCGCTCACAGCCATTTAGGCAATACTGTTCAGGTGAAGGATTTAAACGAAAGGAATCAGTCCGAGCTTGAAAGGATTGATTTTAAAGCTGATTCATTCGAATTTGAAGCCGAATCAGAGGCTGGTAATCACCTGATGAAAACAGTCGTGTTTAATAAATTCGTAGAAGAATATAATCTTAAAGGTATGTTCGTTGCTATTCGTAGAGATGAACAAGCATCCAGAAAGAACGACGAGTATTTTACAGACAAAGAAGGTGGTCATTTAACGCCGGCACATACAAGAATATGCCCTATTCTACATTTTAATGAAAGAGATATATGGAATAATACCAAACTATACAATATTCCATTTTGTTCACTCTATAACATAGGTTACCGCTCCCTTGGAGCAAGAACCTCAACCAACATCTCGGATTACGGGGTACCTGCCTGGGAGCAGGATCTTGAACATACACCCGAGAGAGGTGCTCGAAGTCAAGACAAAGAAAAGGCAATGGCAAGGTTACGAAAATTAGGATATATGTAATTTTTACAACCACTATTATTTTGTATGAATTTATTATTTCATAGCAAGGCTTTATTTTGAAGTCAAAATAGCTTTATAATAACGGAGAGACTAAATGCATAGTATTCGATATGGGGTAGTTTATAACAACTCCTCAAAAACCTATAACGGCTATACTCTTTTTGCCCCATTGGGATGCAATTATACACACTTGATTAACATGCAAGGACAGGTTGTTCATCACTGGGCCATGCCTGAAAGACCAGGCCCCTATGGTAAGCTTTTACCCGATGGAAACCTTCTCTATACCTGTAGATTAGATGTTGATAAGAAGAAAAAAGAGGGTGTCCCTGAACTCTCAGGTTTAGGGGGTGTATTACGTGAGGTGGATTGGGATAACAATTTGCTTTGGGAGTATATTGATCCGTTCATGCACCATGACTTTTGCCGCATGGAAAATGGGAATACCATGATTCTCAGATATATTGAGGTGCCCCATGATTTAATGGTTCAAGTTCAAGGTGGAACTCCGGAAACCGAAGACAATGGGAAAATGTGGTGTGCAAGTTTTCATGAAGTCACTCCTGAGGGCAAAGTAGTTTGGAACTGGTTGTCGTATGAACATTTAGATCCCGTAAATCACAGCATATGTCCTTTATGTGATCGTCGAGAATGGACACATGCCAACACCTGCCTGGTGATGGATAATGGTAATATTCTTACCTCTTTTCGTAACATTAATACTATTTGTATTATTGATAAAAAGACTGGGGATATCAAGTGGGAATGGGGTCGTGGTTTAGCAGAACTGGCTCATCAACACGATCCTCATCCATTGCCAAACGGGAATTTTATGATCTTTGATAATGGTATACACCGTGCGTGTAGTGAGATAAATAGCTCTATGGTAATTGAACTTAATCCGAAAACGAAAGAGATAGAGTGGGAATATCGCGGCAATCCGATAACTGATTTTTATAGTCCAGCTTGTTCTGGTGCCCAACGACTGCCTAATGGTAATACTTTGATTTGTTCAGCTATGCAGGCTCGAATTTTTGAGGTGACACATGATGGCGAGATAGTCTGGGATTACATTAATCCATTTTTTGGAAAGATAGAATTTGGAACTGTTAACTGGATATACAGAGCTTATCGCTATGGGCCGGATTTTGAGGGTTTTGAGGGCAAAACATTTACTCCTGAGAAATTCGATGTGTGGAATAATATGTAAAGCTCAAGTGCTTTTTAGCCATAGTTTATTTTATAATGAAAAAAGTGAAAGAAACGTATATGAATTATGTGGGTCATGGCAGTAAGGAGATTATTGAAAGAGTAATATCTTCACCAATAGAAGCGAAGGAGCGTATTAAGGGACTAAAAAGGGTCTCGGTTAATGGACGAATTGCCAGGGAATGTATAAATATTGCTTATGGCTTTTTTTCCCCATTAGAGGGTTTTTTGGGTAAAGCAGATACAAAAGCAGTTTGTGAAAAAATGACACTGGCAAATGGCATACTCTGGTCTATTCCGATTCTGTTTGATATTTCCAGCGAGGAAATCAGAAAGAAGGGAATTAAAAACGGTGATGCTATTCTTCTTGTTTATCTCGATAGACCATTGGCTATTTTAGAAGCAGAGAATATTTTTACTTATGACAGGACAAAGCTAATTCAGGGTGTACTAGGTACAACAGATATAGAACATCCCGGCGTAAGAATGTATAATGAGATGAAAGATACATTCATCGAGGGAAAAATTACATTAGTAAATATCCCCAAATTTAATCCACCGTTTGATACATTTTGGTATACACCAAGTCAACTCAGAAAAAAGTTTATAGAAAAAGATTGGAATAAGGTAGTAGCACACCAAACACGGAATGTACCTCACGGCGGCCATGAATGGCTAATGAAAGGAGCATGGTTTTCCGCCAATGGAGAATTACCTGTGGAAAACTTACAAACAGGAATACTCGTAAACTGCATCATAGGGCCAAAACGAATAGGCGATTATATAGATGAAGCTATTCTATTGTGCCATCAAACATTACACAATGCCAGATACTTCAGGGACGATATACATATGGTCTCTTTTGTTTTATGGGATATGAGATACGCCGGACCAAAAGAGGCGATTTTCCATGCTATTTTGAGGGAGAATTTAGGCTGTACTCATCATATGTTTGGTAGAGACCATGCCGGCGTAGGCAGTTACTATGACTCGTATGATGCCCATAGAATATTTGATCAGATTCCTGAAGGCAGTCTTAATATCAAACCGGTGCGTATCTTGGAGTGGTGGTATTGCCCAATATGCGGAGAGGTGACTTACTCCGGATTATGTGGTCATAGCAAAGAAAAGCAACAATTTAGTGGTAGCATGATAAGAAGTATTGTTCAGGATAAGGTAAAACCAACGAGACTAATCTTCAGACCAGAGGTATTTGATAAGTTAATGGAATGTTCTGATAAATACGGCCAAGGTTCTCCTTTTTGCACTGAGAATTACCTTAACGAGAGACAACCCGTATTTGAGCTTCCTGAGATATAATATTAGGCAGTACGCAAAAGATTCTATCTCAATTTAATTCCTTTGTAAGATAGGTAAAAAAATAGCTTCTCATACAACAAGACATGTTATAAATCAATTCAGCATAGATAAGGTAATGTTTTTCAAATGACTGTGTTGGATGTTCTTTGAAATCCCATTTTCAAAGCAGTGTTTATAATATGTAATTCATTGTATTTTTTATGTTATAATCACTTTTAGTTGCATTTTTAGCTTCAATACCACATTCACAAGCTTCTTTAATAAATATTATAAGGTATACTCAGAAATCCACTTTGTTCTTCTAAATGAATATGGAAACAGGATAATAATTAATACTATAGATTACTATCCACTCCATTACGAAGGAGGGAAAAATCAAAGCACTTATCATGGGAAAGAATACAAAGAATATTTTTCAAAGAAAGGAAGTGTATCCTGGCTAAAAAATACCCTATTAATATATGGATTAATGAGGAAAAGTATAACGAATTAGTTAAAGTTGGTCTATCCGATATGACTCATGAGGTATTAGCGGGTATGAGAGTGCTTCAATTGAAATGCACTCTGGAACAGAAGAATAGGATTCTAAAACTTTACCCGATAGCTAAATTCGATAGTGCAACTACTAAAAGTATTGAGCTTGTTCCAGCTGAGGTAAAGGATAAAATGTTCAATCTGGTTATTAAGAGTGGTAATTTAGATATTATTGATAAATACTTGGGAAGTGTAAAATAAATATCAATAAGCAGAAGTCTCCTAATAAGAACTCTATAATTTTGCGCTTTATATTATCTGAGTTAAAATTATTTTTCTTGAGTGTTTTTTGGCGAAATAGTGTTTCAAATTTTCACAAATAGGAGGATTTAAAATGAAGAGTAAAAAGTTGCTCATGAGATTAAGTATTATATGTCTGGTTCAAGTAATAATAATGATGGTATCTTGTTCAAGCCCCAAAGTTGAAGAGTCTCAGGAAGTAGAAATACCTGCCGACTATAAAACTATAAACCTTAAAGTAAATTTAATAACACCACCAACAGCAGGTTATTGGGAACATTGTTTTAAGCCTCTGTTTGATAGAATAGAGGAATTGACTGACGGCCGGGTAACAGCTACCGTTTATTTTGTTAACCAATTATGTTCTCCCGTCGAATCGGCTGATGCGGTTAGGGCCGGTATTGCTGATTTTACCTGGACTACTCAGGGTTACACCCCGGGCAAATTCCCTCTAAGTGGTGTAATGGAACTTCCTTTTCTCATTCCACCTCCAACCGTAGCGATAGGAGGTCCAATATTCGATGAAATCTACAAAGAATTCCCGGAGTTAAGGGCTGAATACAATGATTACAAGCTTTTATGGCTTCAGTTACACATGGCTGCTGACATTCATTCCAGAGATCCAATCACTAGCTTTGACCAACTCAGGGGGATGAAGATACTTACACAGCCGGCAGCGTCTAAGATAGAAGTGATGAAAGCACTTGGAGCTGCTCCGTTAAACATGGATACTAATGACTTTTACATGAGCCTCGAAAGAGGTATGGCAGATGCTGCATTTATTGCTTGGGGTGCCTATGAAGCTGCCCATCTCTATGAACTTACATCATATCACTATCTCATATCAGCCTTGCCAGTCACTTGTTTCTACGCAATGAACAAGGATACTTTCAATAAGATGCTGCCAAAAGACCAAAAAATTGTAGAAACTGTTTTTGGTTTAGGCGGTTGGGGTGCCATGCGAGAAACACTTGCCTGGTCGAGATTGAGAGTAATTAACGAACATTGTAAAGATGATACATTCATTGAACCTACGCCGGAGGATATAGCGAAAAAAAGGGCGCTGGCAAAACCGATATGGGATAACTGGGCGAGAGAGATGGATTCTAAGGGATTACCAGGAACCAAGATTTTAAACAGGGTAATAGAACTTGTCGAGAAGATGTTAGGATGTCCCCATTATCCATAACGTAACATGTGTTGCCATGATTCCATTCTGCACGAGTGTCAAGAGGACAAATAGGCCATTCTTTCGGATTCATATGTTCGTGCGATTTCCAACTCCAGACTACTTTGCCTTCCGGTGTCACTTCATCAAATTGATCAGCCCAAATCTTATTGTCATGCTCCGTGTCTGGAATGCCGCCTTCAATCATGTCCATGAAATTAGATGGCACAGCATAATATTTAAGAACCATGGTATTTCCATTTTTAAGACGGCAAAAGTCATGGTGCATGTACGGATCTATATATTCCCACACTACGTTGTTGTTCCAATCCACCTCCCGTATAACCCCGCCCTGACCCGAGAGTGTAGGAGCATCAACAGCTTTTTTTTGTTCTTCAGAAGCCATACATTGATACAGAAGATTACCATTCGGCAAAAGTTTTCCGTACGGTCCGGATTTAGCAGACATTTCCCAGTGATGAACGATTCTACCCTGCATGTCAATCAACCATACATCTTTACATCCTAACGGGGAATATAAAGTATAACCACTAAATGCCCTCGCAGGATCCCAATAGGTTACACCGAATTGCTTTGTTGGTACTGCATTTGTATCCGCATACGCTGTAGTCAATTGGATAACACTTCCCAAAACCAAAACACCAAACAAACATAATGTTAATAAGATGGCGATGAGATTCTTTTTTACTGTTAATCTCATGATTTTCCCCCCTTTTTGATATAATGATGTATTATAGTAATGTATTATTGATATAGCTAACCATGAATACTCTAAAAAATATTATTGTCACATGCAATTCTCAAAATGATTGAGATATCCGTAAAGTCAATAAATGATAATGATCAATGTGAATACTAAGAAAAATATGAATAATAAACAGATATAATGATTCATTTTTTTTAGTATAAAGACAACCCCATATTATTACGTAGTTATTACGCATATAATATACGTAATAATTGTAATTAATAATATGATTGTATTCGCCTGAAGTAGATTCTTAAGCTGATATATTTCAGAAACATATCCAATATTTCAGGGCATTTTCACGGTATTTTTCACGGTATTTTTCACGGTATTTTTCACGGTATTTTTTATGGTATTAAAAGAACTATTTTAAAATATCCTGGAAATTTCTTTGTTCATAAGACCGCTATTATTCTGAAAAAATGGTAATTTTGCTTAAAACAATCAATTTGTCGTGGTTTAGTGTGAAATGGAATTTTCGGCTACAAAAATTAGTCACTTATAACGGGGATTTTCAATCCCTTTTTGATACAAGATATTTCTGTGGCTGTCAAGGCCAGGATTACATAGATATTGACTTTTTAGAAACAATTTGGTATACTATTGTTTGTTATATTGGATAGGCGCCATAGCCAAGTGGTAAGGCAGAGGTCTGCAAAACCTTTATTCTCCGGTTCAAATCCGGATGGCGCCTCCACATAAAAAAAATCATAATCTTTGAGATTACGTGCTTCGTTATTTTCTTGTGTTTTTACAGATTATTCTTACTTGCACCACTATAGAGTATACTTTAAGAGTATACTTTTTTATCTCATATTACTTTACAAGTACCATCCTGCCTGTTATCACATTTGAACCGGACGATATACGGGTAAAATACAATCCTGATGAAACATTCAATCCATTATCATCGATTCCGTCCCATGTAACCGTATGTATACCGGGCATAAGCAAACTGTTTAGCAGTTCACGGACTTTTTGTCCCGTCATATTATAAACGGTAACAGTGGTATATCCCGTTTCAGGCAAAGTAAACTCGAGGGTAGTCTGCATGTTGAAAGGATTAGGATAGATACCCCGAATTGCAAAAGCCTCTGTTCTATCAGTTTCAACCAGAACAGGACTGAAGTTTAAATTTGATACACCGTTTTCTGTTCCGAACCACAGAGAACCATCGGTATCGACAGCTATTGCATACACCGTATTCCCGACCAAACCATCATCTTGTGTAAAAGTTTTCCAGCTTATACCGTCAAAACTTGATACACCGTTCGATGTCCCGAACCATTTCGCCCCGTTACTGTCCTCGATAATAGAATGTACAAAATTATCCGCCAGTCCATCTTCAGTGGTAAATATTGTCCAGTTATCTTTCATTTTACTTCCAAAATGATGTGACAGTCCTTGATCCGTACCGAACCATTGGGAACCTTCGGAATCGATATATATAGCATACACGTTATCGGATGCAATCCCGCTCCATCGCGTATCCCAGGGCGTTGCTTCGGAAATTCCATCGAACAGTCCACTTCCGCTACCTTCCGTTCCATAATAAATCAGTCTATCCTGCTCGCTTGGAAAAATTGTCATAATTCTATCATATGTCAGGACATCTTCGGATGTAAAGGTTGCCCAATCAGTTCCATTGAAAGTGGATATGCCGCTGTCCGTACCAAACCATTTTACATGGCTGGTGTCCACAGCAGCCGTAAAAACGGTATCGGAAACCAAACCTGTATTGGCCTTTCTGTATGGTGTGGCAAATGTAATGGCATCAGGAACAACACTGATAACAGAAACACCGCCATCGGTAGCAACCCAGATTTCAGGACCATATTTTGTCACTTCAAAAGCAATTGCATGAACCGAATTATGAGCAAGACTATCATCCGTTGTGTATGTTGTCCAGGAGATACCATCAAAACGTGCCAATCCGTTATCGGTACCAAACCATTTCACGCCGTTATTGTCGATACAAATCGCACGTACCTTGTTACTTGCCAGACCGCTGTCTTCTTTTCTGTAATTCGTCCATTTCTGTGCCAGAGAAAGAGTCGCACACATCACCATAAAAATTACAGAAATGAAAAAACGAGTTTTTTTCATTTATTTCCTTTCGATTATTGAAAAAAAGAAGAATAATTTAATCTTTAAAAATACTAAAAGAAAGAGTTGAAAACAAGTTTGTTTTTTTTATGGAGTTTATTCTCCTATATATAGTTCAGCAGATGAATTTAAAACGGGGAAAAATGAATTTTGAGTTATAAAAGATACTGTTGGATATCTTTCTTAACTGCTTGATACAGAAAGAAACTCACTTGCCTTTAAAGAAAAAATAAAATATATTAATACAATATTTCATTTTTTTTACATCAATTTACAGGGGGTTTTAATGAATATAATTGTGCCCATTAAACAGGTTCCGGAGACAGGAAATGTAAAAATGGACGAGGAAACCGGTACTATGATTCGTGACGGTGTTGAAGTCATTGTTAATCCATTAGATCTTTACGCTATAGAATGTGCGCTCCAGATAAAAGAAAAGTTTAACAGTACTGTCAAGGTACTGTCCATGGGTCCTCCAAAGGCGGAAAAAGCCATCAGAGAGGCATTGTCGATGGGATGTGATGATGGTATTCTTTTAACCGACAGAAAGTTTGCAGGGGCCGACACCTGGAGCACCTCGTATGTTCTATCCGAAGCAATTAAAACCATGGGGCCCTATGATATTATCATTGCCGGTGTCAGGGCTACTGACGGTGATACCGGTCAAGTTGGCCCGGAAGTTGCCGCAATGCTTGATCTTCCTCTGGGTACATTTGTCAGTAAGATTACAAAAATCGAGAAGGATTCTATTACGGTAGAAAGACTTATTGAGGGCGGTTACGAGACATTGAAACTTCCGCTTCCCTGTCTTATTACCGTTGTCAAGGAGATAAGTGATCCGCGCCTTCCTACATTGAGGGGTAAACAGGCCGCACGGAATAAAGAGATTCCCGTGAAAGGCAAGGATGATATGGATGTCGTCGAGGAGTATCTCGGACTTAAAGGTTCTCCGACAAGAGTTGTAAAAATAGCTTCTCCCAAAATCCTGAGAAACGGCGTTTTTCTTGATGTGAAAAAAGAAGGAGTAAAGAAAGCTGTAGAAAAACTTATTCACTTTCTGGAAGAAAAAGATTTTGTATAGATAGTAGCTCTCAGCAGTCGGCTTACGACTTTTAGTATTATTACAGAATGCTGGAAGCTGCAAGCTGAAGGTTTTAAAAAGAGGAGGATATATTCTTGGCTAATGAAGTATGGACATTTGCTGAACAGACAAACGGTCGCCTTGACCCGATATCCTATGAGCTCCTTGGAAGGGGCCGTGCGCTTGCGGATAAGCGCAAAACCAAGCTTGCATCGATTCTTTTGGGATGGGAAATTGACCGTGATGATATTGATAAACTTTTCAAACGTGGGGCAGATAAGGTATACATAGTCGAGAAACCACACCTGAAAAGTTATCTGAATGATATATATTCAAATGTATTGATACATCTCATTAAAACGTACGAACCGGAAATATTTCTTGCCGGCGCAAGTACGACCGGACGAAGTGTCATGCCGTATGTGGCATCAAAGATAGTAACCGGTCTTACCGCAGACTGCACTGAGTTTGATATCGAGGAAGAAACCGGTAACCTCCTGCAGACACGTCCCGCCATCGGCGGAAACATTATGGCTACGATTAAAACACCGAACCATAGACCCCAAATGGCTACCGTGCGTCCCAAATCAACCCCGGTTCCACCGATCGATGAAGGCAGAACAGGCGAATTAGTCGAAGTACAGGTTTCTGATGATATTTTGAAGGGACGTGAGGAGAAAATTGATTTTCGCCCCCTTGAAAGCGAGGACGAGAACATCCAGGAAGCCGACCGGATTGTAGCGGGCGGAAGAGGAGTTAAAAAGGGTGAAAATTTCAAAATGATTCAGGATCTGGCACACCTGCTTGGAGCCGCAGTCGGGGCAAGCAGGGACGCTGTAGACCGTGGATGGGCCGAATATCCTCAGCAAATCGGACTCAGCGGGAAAACTGTTGTGCCACAATTGTACATGGGGTTTGGCATTTCGGGATCGATTCAGCATCTTGCAGGTATGAAAACATCCGAAACGATTGTTGCGGTAAATAATGATCCGGATGCACAGATTTTCCAGGTCGCAGATTTCGGAATAATTGGTGATCTTTTTGAAGTAATACCCGAACTTATCAGTGAACTTGAAAAAAGGAACGAAACAGAAGGATAGAAAGATGGTAAACACCCAGTATAATAAAATTGATCAGGATGTTTTAAAAAGGCTGCGTGATATTGTCGGTGATCAATTTGTTATAACCGATGAAGAAAAGATGGAACCGTATTCCCATGATGAGGTTGCTGAAGCAGAATATGCTCACATGCCGGAAGTGGTCATCAAACCGAAAACGTCAGCGGAAATAGCTGAAATAGTAAAACTTGCGAATGAGAAACTGATTCCCATTACACCTCGAGGCGCGGGAAGTGGTCTTTCATGCGGTGCGGTGCCCATTTACGGCGGTATTTTGCTGTCAGTTGAAAGAATGAACAGAATTCTCGAAATTGACGAAGAGAACATGATGGTGGTCGTTGAGCCCGGAGTTGTTACAAACGAGATTAATGACAAGATAAAGGATATGGGGCTTTTCTTCGCAGGCTATCCCATGAGTCTTGAAACCTGTTTTGTTGCCGGTAATGTTGCTGAAAACGCCGGAGGGGGTAAAGCCGTAAAATATGGAGTTACCGAACGGTACATCATGGGGCTCGAGTTTGTCACACCAACCGGTGAAATCATCGAGGTCGGCGGTAAACGGATGAAAGATGTGACCGGATACAATTTGAGAATGCTTATGGTCGGTTCGGAAGGTACTCTCGGAATCATTACCAAGGTTATTATTAAGCTTCTGCCGCTGCCGAAAGCTTCTGTGGATCTCCTCGCCCTTTTCCCTGATGTCCAGTCAGCCATTGCAATGGTGCCAAAAATCATGACCGAGGGTGGAATTATTCCCACCGCGATCGAGTTTATGGATCAATTATCTGTCCATACCTCCTGTGAGTATCTCAATGAAAAAATACCCTATCAGAAAGCAGGAGCTATGCTCCTTATAGAGGTTGACGGCACCGATGAAAAGGTTGTTGAAAACGAGTATGACACCATTGGCAATCTTCTTATGGATGGCGGAGCGCAGGAAGTCTACGTTGCCGATAATTATACAACTCAGGAGCGTCTGTGGAGTGTGCGCCGTAACATCGCAGAAGCTTTCAAGGTAGTCAGCCCCCATCAAAGTATTGAGGATATTGTTGTTCCGACAGCCCAGATTCCGAATCTTATGCCGGAAATCGCACGGATTTCCAAAAAATACAATGTTCAGTTTCCATGCTATGGACATGCCGGGGATGGTAACCTGCATGCAACTATCATAAAGAATCCCGATGATTCCATGGAAGAATGGTATCAAAAGCTGCCTCTTGCAATGGAAGAATTGTTCGCAGCCGCGAAAAAACTCGGGGGCACAATAAGCGGTGAGCATGGTATCGGCAGTAAACGTAAAAAATACATGGAGATGGCAGTAGGGAAAGACGCTCTTAACTTCATGAGAAATATTAAAAAAGCTGTCGATCCGAACAATATAATGAATCCTGGTAAAATTGTGGATATTTAAGGATTGCACCACGAAAATACTTTTGAAAGTATGCCCCCTTTTTTAATAATTGAGGGGGCTTTTTTCTGCCGGAATATATACTGAGTTCATGAGACAGATAGTAGAATCAATACATACCGGCCCTTGACAGCTTATTACCGTGAAGGTATGAGTTTTTCACCAGACTTCTTATGTATGTAAAAAAGAGCGAAATGAGACCGTACGATTACCAAAAAATTACAAAGGATATTCTCCAGGAACTCGAACACATTGTCGGCAAACAGTTTGTTATAACCGATACGGAAAAAATCGAGCCATATTCCCATGATTTTATTGAGGAAGAGGAATATTCGTTTATGCCGGAGGTTGTGGTAAAACCGAGAACCGCCAGTGAAATTGCCGATATAGTAAAACTTGCCAATAAAAAAAAATTTCCGATTACCCCGAGAGGCGCAGGAAGCGGTCTTTCAGGTGGAGCGGTTCCGTTGTACGGTGGTGTTGTGGTATCCCTCGAAAGGATGAATAAAATTCTCGAGATAGACGAGCAGAATATGATGGCGGTTGTTGAGCCGGGTGTTATAACCAATGACATAAATGACAGAGTTAAAGACCTGGGCCTGTTTTTTGCAGGGTATCCCATGAGTCTTGAAACCTGTTTTATCGGCGGCAACGTCGCAGAAAACGCCGGCGGCGGCAAGGCTGTAAAATATGGTGTAACCGAACGTTATGTAACGGGTCTGGAATTTGTTACTCCGACTGGCGAGATAATCGAGGTTGGCGGAAAGCGCATGAAGGATGTTACCGGTTACAACCTGCGATTGTTCATGGTGGGTTCGGAAGGTACGCTTGGAATCATTACCAGGATTATTATCAAGCTTCTACCATTGCCGAAGGCATCGGCGGATTTGTTTGTCCTTTTCCCGGATGTAAAGAGTGCGATTGAGATCGTTCCGAAAATCATGACCAAGGGAGGTATTATTCCTACTGCAATCGAGTTCATGGATTATATTAGCGTACATTATACCTGTAAATACCTCAACGAGAACATACCGTATGAACATTCCGATGCCATGCTCCTTATCGAAGTTGATGGTATCGATGAACAGGTAGTGGAAAATGAGTATGATATCATCGGGAACATCTGTATGGATAACGGCGCGCAGGAAGTATATGTTGCCGATAATTATACGACACAGGAGAGATTGTGGAGTATACGTCGCAATCTCGGAGAAGCATTGAAACTCTATAACCGCCGTCAGAGTATCGAGGATATTGTTGTTCCTCCGGCACAGATACCCGACCTTGTCAATGAAATTGAAAAAATTTCGAAAAAGCATGATATGCAAATCATGATGTATGGTCATGCGGGGGATGGTAATATGCACGCCAATATTGTCATAAATCCGAATGACACCGAGGAGGACTGGAAAAGAAAACTCCCCGAAGTTCAGAAGGATTTATTTGTAACTGCCAAAAGTCTGGGCGGGACAATTTCCGGCGAGCATGGTATCGGGTATAAACGTAAGAAATTCATGCCATTAGCAGTAAGCGAAGCAGAACTTGAATTCATGCGAAAGATAAAACGTGGTGTCGATCCGAACAATATTTTGAATCCCGGAAAAATATTTGACCTTTCATAACATCATGCAAACGCAGCGGTAACAGAAGACTACTCACGTATGAACATGGATACATTCAAAATTCACCCTGTATCATTCAAAATGAACCGTTTCCGAATCTATATTCTTTCGATGCTTTTTACCTTGGCTACGCATTTTTCATGTTATGCAGAGGATGTGGTTAAAAGTGAGCATTTTGAAGTTTATTATACCGGTTTCAAAGAAAATTATGCCGCAAAGGCTTTGCAAAATGCGGATGAAAGCTACCTCAGAATTTCAAAAGCTCTCGGTCATACTCTCATAGAGCCCATTACCATTATTCTTACGAATTCTGAAGAACAGTTCAAACAGCTTACACAAAGTGCAATTCCGGAATGGGGAGCAGCGGCTGCAATGCCGGATAATCGCATTATTGTGACCTCTTTGCCCGGTCTGAAGTATAATCTTAACCGTATTATCGCCCATGAAATTGTACATATCGTTATCAATGATGCTGCGCAAGAACAGTTTGTGCCCAGGTGGTTTCACGAGGGTTGCGCTCAGAATTTATCCGGCGAGTGGGGAATTCGCGGCAGGTTGTACATAGTTTTGAAAGCGTACCGTGGAGAACTCCTGACCTTTGATTACATTCAGAATATGTTTTCATCGGAAAGAATGGATGTTTTGCTTTCCTATGATCAGTCGATGCTCGCCATACGACACCTCATCAGTAAAAACGGAGATTATGTGCTTTCTTTGATAATCAATTATATGAAACAAGGGAATGAATTTGCGCTTGCGTTCTACGAAGCAACCGGGTTGTGGCCGAGTGAATTCGAAAAGGATTACCAGAAGTACATACGAACAACGTACGGTAAAAAATCACTCTACACATTGATTCCCGGCACATGGACATTGATATTGTTCATTGCTGTTGTAGCATATTTTGTTAAAAGACGCCGTAACAAACGTCTTATGAAGCAGTGGGAGATTGTTGAAGCCGCTGAAAAAATAATAAATTTCGAGGATTATAACCGGGATGATTAAGTTGCCTTTTACCTGGTAGATGTGTTACATTCAGAGATAGACACATTCATATGTGATGAAACCCGGAAAAATGTTTGATGTGTTAATTCCATGATTTTTAATTACTATCATAATTATACCGGTAAGTATTCCGGAACAGTTTATACATAACATGGCTAAAAAAAACAAAACAATTAAAAAATTCGTTCATTACCTTGAATACGGAGCCCTCAGGATTATCGGTATGGTGCTGATGGTTATGCCCTTGAAAATCATGTATCTTGTCGCTGAAGTGCTGGGATCGTTAACCTTTCATGTTTTCAGGATACGCCGGGATGTTACTATGGAGAATCTCCGAAATGCCCTGGGGAATGAATATAGTGAACCAGAGCTTAAAAGGATAGCGTACAGGGCTTATGTGAATATCGGTAAAACGTTTATCGAGATGCTGGTCGTCACAAAATTTGGAAAACACGTACTTGATATGGTTGATATCCCAGATTTACCTATTCTGAATCGAAATATTGCACGAGGGAGCGGCATAATTTTTGTTTCATGCCATTTTGGAAGCTGGGAATTAATCGGCGTATCACTTGTCGCTTCCGGCATACCGGTGACTGTTGTCGGGAAAAGGCAGTCAAATCCGCATGTAGACAGACTTATAAATCGGAGTCGCGAAAAAATGGGGATGAAAGTAATATCCCATGGCGCCTCGATTAAACATATCATTGGCGCTCTGAGAAAACGTGGGGCTATCGGTCTGGTTTCCGATCAGGATGCCGGGAGAGATGGAATCTTTATCGATTTTTTTGGAAGGAAAGCCTCAACACCCCGTGGTGCTGCGCAGCTTGCTTTAAAATATAATGCTCCCATCTTGGTTTTAATGAGTGTTCGGACCGGCAACGGCAGATACCAAACGATAATCAAGGAGATAGATTTCAGCGAGAATGACAGTATCGAGTCAATTACACAGCGTTATACAAAGGTCATGGAAGATATAATAAGGCAGTATCCCGAACAGTATTTCTGGATGCACAGACGCTGGAAAACGATTCCAAAATGAGATGATACCGGCTCTCAATAGAAACCGTTCAACAGAAATAAGCTGAGATATGAATGACCCTCGTTCAACGCTTGCAGAACTTTGAAAATGAAACTCAGGAGTAGCGATATGATCATCGGAATAACCGGCTGTCCCGGATCAGGAAAATCGATTCTGGCCAAAGTAATGTCAGAACAGGAATGGGTGTTAATCGATGCGGATGAAATCGGTCATGAAATTATTGAGGATGATGCTGTTGTGATTAAAAAATTGACTGAAGCTTTTGGTCGTGATATTATAAATGCAGATGGAAAGATTTCAAGACATATCGTTTCAAAACGTGCCTTTGCAGATATGGAAAAAACCCGCCAATTAAATGATATTTTTCATCCGGTTTTAATCGACCGCATAACATCCCGTATTCATGAATTAAAATTGGAAAAAAATGATGCCGTCGTGGATTGCGCGCTCATATTCGAATGGGGAATTGAATATCTCTTTGATATTGTTGTAACCGTTCAGTCATTGAAACAGTTGAGGAAAGAACGTTTGTTAAAAAGAGACAATCGTTCACCTGATGAAATTGAGGGAATGTTTTCAGCTCAGCTTCCCGAAAGTGAAAAAGTAAGCAGAGCCGATATTGTTTTTTCCAATAATTCGTCACCGGATAGAATTGAGATGTATGGATTGATGCTTTCCGAATTATCACGATATTTCGAATAAATTGAATCCCCCATGTTTTTCGCCGCTGAGAATGCCCATAACACGGAGAATAGATAGTAATGTACCGAATGAAGGTTATATCAAAATATTCTTAAGTCAGCTCTTGCACATCATCGAAACTCTTATTACCTTTGATAGATACATTCATTGTGGAACATTCCGGATTAATTTCCTTCTGACGAAATAGTAAAAAAACCTTTTCAATCGGCCATTCCAAAGAATCTGGAGGTCAAGGAATTGAGTGAAAACACATTAGCTTGCTTTAAAGCATACGATATCCGCGGTAAAGTCCCTGAGGATTTACATGAAGCCATGGCTTATGACATAGGAAGGGCTTATGTCGCCGAGATACAGCCGGAAGGTGCAGTCGCTGTTGGAAGAGATATACGGAAGACAAGCCCGGCTATAGCAAAAGAAATAATCCGCGGTATCAATGATGCCGGCGTACATACGGTTGATATTGGTTTATGCGGAACTGAAATGGTGTATTATGCCTCATCGCTTCAGGGCATGGGCGGCGGAGTAATGGTCACTGCGAGCCATAATCCGATGGAATATAACGGCATCAAGCTTGTCCGCAAAGAAGCACGCCCTATCAGCGCCGATACCGGACTGATGAATATTGAACATCGTGTACGAACAGGCAATATACCGGAAAAATCTTCCCTTCCGGGCATATCCTCAGAGCGAAATATAATGGAGAAATATGTTGAGAAAATTCTTTCTTTTGTTAATACCGATGTTCTTAAACCTTTGAAAATTCTCGCCAATCCCGGGAACGGGTGTGCAGGCGCGGCTATGGATACGCTGACAAGGTTTCTGCCGTTTGAGGTTGAGCGTATTTGTTACGAACCCGACGGTACTTTTCCCAATGGCATTCCCAATCCTTTACTGTTCGAGAACAGGTCTTTGACTGCTGAAGCGGTAAAAGATTCTGGTGCAGATATGGGGATAGCATGGGATGGAGACTTTGACCGGTGTTTCCTGTTCGATGAGAACGGCGAATATATTGAGGGATATTATATCGTAGGATTTCTTTCGAAACAGATTCTTGAAAAACATCCGGGAGATGCAATCGTTCACGATCCGAGGCTAACCTGGAATACTATCGAAATAGTGGAAGCTGCAGGCGGCAAACCGGTGCTGTCGAAATCCGGGCACTCTTTCATCAAGGAAACGATGAGGACCGCAAAGGCGGTATATGGTGGTGAAATGAGCGCTCATCATTATTTCCGTGATTTTTCATATGCCGATTCCGGTATGATTCCATGGCTTCTGGTGGCACAGGAAATGTCGATTACCGGTGCAAAACTGTCAGAACTTGTTGCCGAACGGATAAAACTCTATCCCTGCTCGGGAGAAATAAACCGTGAGGTAAACAATCAGGATTCAGTCTTGAAAAAACTGAAAAACATGTATTTTAAAGATGCTACCTCGATACAAGAGATCGATGGAATCAGCATGGAGTTTGGTAAGGCATGGCGATTCAACATACGTAAATCGAATACCGAACCGGTCGTGCGCCTGAATGTCGAGTCTGCAGGGGATGAAGAACTCATGAAATCAAGAACCGCGGAGATCCTTAAAATCATCGATAAAAGCTAAGATATTCGAAATAATTTATGTGAGTATAAATTGTGTTACGGAAAACACAGAACCTACAATAAATTCGTTACACGTTATTCTCTTGTTTATAAACAGAAATATCTCTATTATTTCTTTGACCTCTAGTGTAATAATATACATGAACATAAATATGGAATATTGATGGAGATTATCATGAATAAAACATTTTTTTTGCTTTTGGTTATTTTCGTTTTTGCTATGAGATGTTCGTATGAAGAGAGTCCCGAATCGAAAAACAGAAAACGTCAAAAAGCATTTTCCCAATCCGAAAAACCGGTATTTGAGGAAAGAATCGGTATTGAAAAACTTGCAAAGTGGTATTTCCTGGGAATGGGAGAAATTTCAATTGACAGAACAGAAAATGCCGTACGATTATCCGAGCATGAAGGTTCAAAGGGTGTAATGCTCATTTCACCCGATATGTACGCCACGAAGAATTTAGTGGTATATTTCAAAGTAAAACCGGAAAACTTTGAAACTGTCAACGTCGTGATGCATTCCGTTTCTGATAAGGATACGGGAGGACCTCTAAAACTACCGTCCGGTTACGATGGTACTTTCGATCTCTGGACACAACAGAATATCCAGAATTACCTTTTTTCATTTCACAATGCGGCTCACGAAAGCAAACCGACTATGGAAAAGAATCCCGGAAGGAATCTTTTGGCCGTGACTGATACTCATCATGTAAAAGAGGGACAGTGGCACGATGTCGAGGTTGGCAGGGAAGGGAAAAAACTCTGGATGAAGGTTGATGAGAAAACAATTCTCGAAGGTAATGACACAGACAATGAAGATCTCCCCGGAGGCAGCATCTGTTTTCGTATCCGTGGCATCCCGGACAGTGCAGCTTCCGCTCTTATTAAAGATGTCATTATCTGTCTTCAGAAATAACGATTACACTCTATAGAGGAATAAAAAAATATAATGTTCAGCACTATTATTATTGTTGGAGTCGGCCTTATCGGCGGCTCGCTCGGGCTTGCAATAAAGCGCAAATACGAAAATGTAAAAGTTACCGGCGTTTCTTCCGATGCCGCTGTTCAAAACGCCCTCGAGATGGGCGCCATTGACGAGGGTTATGGTTATGAGGAGCTTGCCGGTGCGGTAGGGAATGCCGATCTGGTTTTTCTATGTACTCCGATACACCATATTCAGGGGCTTTTAACTCCTCTTTCATCGTTATTGAAACCCGGCGTTCTGGTCACTGATGTCGGCTCAACAAAACAGGTGATTACCAGTCATGCCGGAAAAGTTCTACCCTCAGGAGTGCATTTTATCGGCGGTCATCCCATGACCGGATCGGAGAAAAGGGGTATACATGCCGCCGATCCTTTTCTTTTCCAGAATGCAATCTATGTTCTCTGCCCCTCCGGCGGTGTACCCGAAAAGCTTATAAATAATTTCAGTGACTTTTTAGGTGGAATCGGTGCAAGGGTGGTAATTCTCGATGCCGGGCTGCACGACCAAATCGCGGCGGCGGTAAGCCATCTGCCCCAAATGGTTGCGGTGACCCTGGTAAATATGGTTGGGAAAGCATCTACGGATTCCGCGCCGTATTTACAGCTTGCTGCGGGCGGGTTCCGTGATATGACGAGAATTGCATCGAGCCCCTTTAACATGTGGGATGATATCTGCCGCACAAATGATGATGCAATTAAAAAAGCTATCGATACTTTTATTCGCCATTTTACAGAATTAAAGAATCGTATTGGAACACCATCACTCGAAGAGGATTTTGAGGCGGCAAATATAACACGTAAGAATATTCCAAAAGATACTAAAGGTTTCATGGCTACGTTATATGAGGTTCTTGTTGTTGTTGAGGATAAACCTGGTGTTATCGCACAAATTGCTACTGAACTTGCCGCGGTGAATATAAATATAAAGGATATTGAAGTCATGAAAGTTCGCGAGGGAGAGGGTGGTACGCTTCGGCTTGCTTTTGAGCTTGAAGAAGAAGCCTCGAAAGCTGTCGAACTTCTAAACAGTATCGGTATCTCATCACGGTTGAGGAGGTAGAGTGCATTTTGAAATTTCATCGCCGGGTAGACTTACGGGGAGTGTTCTTTTGCCCGGCGATCGCAATCTTACACTGTTAGCTCTGGCATTCGGAACGCTTTCCCATAAAGAGATTATTTTTACCCATATATCTCCCTCTCCTGATGTAAAAAAGTTTGTTCATTTTTTAGAGAATTACGGTGCTGAAGTTGATACTCCTGAGGAGTCTATTAAACTGCGGGGCAAAGAGTGGCAAGATACTGTTCGGATTAATGAGGCAGTGAAGGATTCAATTATTCACTGTGTAATCGGTTCGGCTGTTTTTTCATCTCAAACTGTTATCGTTACGGAAGGCGCCGGAAACAGGTCATTTATTGTAAGCCCTCTTTTAGACTTATTAAAAACAGTCGGGCTTCACGAAGAAAACATCTCGGTTGAGGATAACGATATTATTGTCAGAGGAGCCGTTTTTTCTCCCATGGATAATGTAACTGTACATTCCGCAAGAGCTTTTGAGTCTATTGCTGCGGCTGCCTGTTCGGTGAACATGCCTGTCGTTCTATCGTATCCCGTACAGTTGGTAACACAATCGATAAAGTTATTGACATTACTGGGATGTAACATCAGTTCTCCTGAAAAAGGTAACGATCGTAACCATGAACTTTCACGTCGCTTAGCCCGTGCCGAAATGGGAAAAATCAATGATACCGGAAAATTCGAGTGGAACGGCAACCATGCGAGCATAATAGGTATTCCGGGTGATTCCACAATTGCTGCGGCTGTTTGCGGAGCGGCTTCTCTTTTACAGGGATCAGATGTAACCGTTGAAGGTGTTGTCTGGGAACGCGGGAGAAGGGGGTTTTTCGAGTCACTGCGTCGCATGAAGATTGATGCGGAGTGGAAACCCGATAAGAAACGATATTCATTTGATTCTGCAGATGTCAGGGTAAGATGGAGTAAAAGCGATGGCATACATCTTTCTTCCGAACAGGCAGAGTCCATGCTTACCGAACTTCTTGTACTGGGATCAGTGGCGGCATCTGCATCGGGAGAAACGGTGATAACCGATACAGGGGATATCCCATCATATAGTAGAAGTGATTCTTTTAAAGTTCTTGCCAGGGGGCTCGAAAAGCTCGGCGCGCATGTGGGTGATTTTTCAGAGGGAATGGTACTTCAGGGAGTGGGGGAACTGAAAGGTAATTCGGTTGATTCAGGCGGTGAAGCTGATGTTGCCCTTGCACTCGCAGTTGCGGGATTAGCTGCCGGAAGAACCACCAAAATAAAAGGTTTTAAAAGGGATAATTATCCCGTCAAGGAATTTATACAGATAATCGAAAACCTCTCATCTGACATTCAGTAAATTACGAAATAATCGTTATGACATATGATACTTTTTAATTAAATTGAAAGAGTATTGAGTTGCAACAAAGTGTAAAGTTTCTCTATACTGTCCTTTAAATCCGGAGAATTACCATGAAATTTTTGATTAAACTTTTCGCAGCATTTACGGCTATGATTTTTACGCTTATAACCGTTATAAAAATCGTGCAGGGATGTTCCTATAAGGAAGCAGTCGGTATAGCGGAGGAGTTTTTTAAAGAAATGAAGGAATCGTGTTGTAAATGCTGTTCTCACAACTTCAGTATGTGTGACGAAAATAAATCCGGTAATAAAGCATAACTATGATAAAAGATATTGATGGTAAAACATTGGTTTTCGGCGTAATCGGCGATCCCATTGAGCACACACTGTCTCCGCCAATGCATAACCATGCACTCGAGGCAATGGGAGTAGATGCCGTATATGTGCCGTTTCATGTAAAACCGGAGTTTCTGGAACATGCAGTCAAAAGCATCGTATCTCTCGGGATAAAAGGATTAAATGTCACTGTGCCCTATAAAACCGGGGTCATGAAGTTTTGTGACGCTCTTACCGATGTGGCAAAAGCTGTAGGGGCGGTGAACACGATTATAAATGATAATGGCAGGTTAACCGGCGATAACACCGATGTGTATGGTTTTGAAATGTGCCTCAAGAGCGGGAGCGGTATCGATACTTTTCCGGAACGGGTCAGTATTCTCGGCGCCGGCGGTGCGGCACGAGGCATTGTGTATGCCTGTGCGGTGAGAGACGAGGTCAGGGAAATCAGTATATTAAACCGCACCTTCTCGAAAGCTGAAAAAATTGCGACTGAATTTGCACCCCTGACAGGGAAAACCTTTGTTCCTCTGCCTGCTGATGCGGAAAATATCAGAAAAGCACTTCCCGCATCAGGACTTGTGGTCAATACTACCTCAATCGGCATGCATCCCGATAGTTACAGGTCACCGGTTTCGGAACCGGAAGTTTTCCACGAGAATCAGATAGTATGCGATATTATTTATAACCCGGCAGAAACGAAGTTCCTTAAGGATGCGGGTTTGCACGGGGCAAAGACTGTCGGAGGACTCGCCATGCTTGCCTATCAGGGCGCACGGTCTCTATCACTCTGGACAGGAATGGAAGCACCTGTCGAGGTGATGCTCGATACTCTCAAAGAAAAATTCGGATGAAACGATACCATATCTGGATGTGGAACTGGAAAAACCATGCAGAAAGTCACCGTTGAAATCGGGAACCGCCCTTATGACATAGTTATCGAAGGTGGCAGTCTTCCATCTCTCGGCTCCTTCCTGAAAAGCTGTTTTAAAAGAAGCGGTTTCAAAGTAGCAGTGATTACAACAGAAAAGGTCGCGGGGCTTTACCTCGACACAGTTGTCGAATCTGTCTCGGGCGAGGGCTTTGAAGTAAAAGAAGTTGTGGTACCTGATGGCGAGGAATATAAAACGCTCGCCACGTACGAGAGCATACTGACAAAACTTATTGAGGCAAGGTTTGAGCGCACAAGTATTCTGGTTCCGTTGGGCGGCGGAGTGATAGGCGACATGTCAGGATTTGTTGCGGCTACTCTTTTGCGAGGCGTTCCCTTTATACAGGTTCCTACAACAATCGTGGCACAGGTTGATTCTTCCATAGGCGGGAAAGTCGCGGTGGATCATCCCCTCGGCAAGAACCTCATCGGCAGTTTTTATCAGCCGAGCGGTGTCTGGATAGACACACGCGTTCTCACCACGCTCGAATATCGAGAGGTTATTTGCGGGATGGCAGAAGTTGTAAAACATGCGGTGATCCGTGACAGGAAATTTTTCGGATTTCTCGAGGACAACCTTGAGTCTATCATGGGATTTGAAGCATCTGATGAAAAAATGGAGCGGTTTATTGCATGGAACTGCCGCATCAAAGCCGATATAGTATCAGAGGATGAACGGGAGCGCGGATTGAGGACAATACTTAATTACGGTCATACTGTCGGACATGCCCTTGAAAACGTAACCGGTTACAGTCGGTTCAAGCATGGTGAAGCGGTGATCCTCGGAATGATTGCTGCAGCACGAATTGCCGAACTGAAAGGATTAATGAAAACAGAAGAATGTGAACGCCAGAACCGGCTTCTTGAAAGGGTTGGCATACAAAAAGATACCGGTGGAATTTCCGAAGGAGAAATGTTCAAGGCTATGACCCTGGATAAAAAAGTTTCAGGCGGTATAATACGTTTTGTTCTTCCGGACTCCATAGGCTCGGTAAGCGTGTATGATAATGTCTCGGAAGATGAAATGAAAGCAGGTATTGAGTATATGTTTAACTATGCTGCCGGATAGTAACATACTTTGATATGGAAGTTTTGATGTACCGTCATATTCTGTTTAATGTAAATGTTTCTCTCAATATAAACTTTCGAAAGGAGTCCATACATGGACTTTGATGAACTCATTCGGCTTGTTAAGAAAACGGCACTCCTCACCGGTGACTTTGTTCTTTCAAGCGGCAGGAAGAGCACCTACTATCTTGACAAATATCTCATAGAAACCCGTCCCGATATATTGAGCGCAGTGGCTGAAGGTATAGAACCAAAAATCCCTTCCGATACCGATATTCTGGCAGGTCCGGAGCTTGGCGCCATACCTCTTGTCACTGCGGTTGGACTGAAAACAGGCATACCGTTTCTTCTCGTGCGAAAAAAAGTCAAGGAATACGGGACAAAGAAAGTTGTTGAGGGACGTTATGAAAAAGGGCAGAATGTTGTTCTTTTAGAGGATGTACTCACAACCGGAACTCAAGCGGTAGTAGCCGCAGACAGCTTGAAAGATCTCGGACTCAATGTAATGAAAATCGTTTGTGTTATAGATCGTGAGGAGGGTGCGAGAGAGACGGTCGAAAGCGCCGGTTATGTTCTTGAATCCCTCATTACCAGAACCATGCTCGGTTTATAATGAATCTGAATTATCGAAAAAAACTCTTTTACTCACAAAAACGCTGAGGAAGCAGAGGAAAAGAACTTATAATAAATTATTTTTGTCATGAACGATTACAGAAAATTTCATTGATTTTCAGCTGTCCGTTCAGGCAACAGTCATTCATGGACCCTCAAATCGACAATGTGATCTTTATTAATAATTTTTAATCCATTATCAATATCCCTAATAAAAATAAATCGTTCAGGATAGTTCATGAAATCGGATAATCTCGTATCAAGGTCAATTTGCAATTCTCCTAAAATGTTTCTACCGTCGGAGAGGGAAATAGATATTTGTATCGTTTGTCGCGGGATAACTCTGTCTTCCAT
The DNA here is from genome assembly GCA_000403035.1 of Candidatus Latescibacter anaerobius SCGC AAA252-E07. Lineage (GTDB taxonomy): Bacteria > Latescibacterota > Latescibacteria > Latescibacterales > Latescibacteraceae > Latescibacter > Latescibacter anaerobius. Next base: position 25,166 of record AQSL01000157.1, read on the forward strand.
GGCGAATCCTCTTTTTTTTAATATTTATCTTTTTGTTTGATATATTATAATTAATTACTAATATCGTTTGAGTTGAAACAATTGTCAAGAAATTGACGATAAAATAGTATATGAATTTTAATCCTCGTTCCATAGGAAGTGATGTTTGCTGTAAAACTGAAGTTCTTTCAGAAGTGAATGACAGAAAAAATTATCGGAGCATATCAGGAAATGTCTGATAAAACAAAAAAAACAAAAAAAATATCCTCGAGTTTTACAATTGAGCCGGTAGAGCTTATCGAGGTAATGGATGAATTCAGTAAGCTTCTCAATAAAATTGAACTCTATAATCCTCATGTCGACAAGGAACTCATTAAAAAAGCGCTGCGGTTCGCTGCGGTTGCACATGCCGGTCAGCGCCGTTTGTCGGGTAAGCCGTTTATATATCATGGCATACAGACCGCTGAAATTCTTGCTGATCTTCATCTGGATTCGGTTATGATTGCCTGCGGCATCCTTCATGATGTGGTTGAGGATACTCCGATTTCCATAAAAGATGTTGAAAAAGAATTCGGAGAAGAACTCGGGAACATTATCGACGGGCTTACAAAAATCGCAGGTTTACAACTGAAAAGCTGGGAAGAGCAGCAGGCCGAGAATTTCAGAAAAATGATTTTACATACGGCAAAAGATCTGCGTACAGTTATTGTGAAATTTGCAGATAGACTTCATAATATGCGTACGCTAGAATACCTCGCTCCTGAAGATAGAGAACGGATCGCACATGAGACTCTCGAGGTTTTTGCACCCCTTGCCCACCGGTTCGGCATCTATACCATAAAAACGGAATTCGAGGATTTGTCGTTTTACTGGTTGTATCCTGATAAATATTCTGCCATCAAGGAAAAAATCGAAAGTACCCATAGAGAACGTGACGATTACCTGGAACTCTTTATTACTCCTATCGGGAAACATCTTGAAGGTGAAGGAATAAAACATCAGGTACAGTACCGTCTCAAACATCTTTACAGTATCTTCAGGAAAATGGAAAAAGATGGCAAGGATATTGACGATATATACGATATTTTTGCCGTTCGTGTTATCGTTAATACCGTCGCAGAATGCTATCACACGCTTGGCGCAATACATTCAATATATACACCGATAGTCATGCGCATAAAAGATTTCATTGCAACCCCTAAGTTCAACATGTATCAATCTCTGCATACAACAGTGGTCGGTAATAACGGGCAGATGGTTGAGGTTCAGATACGCACCCATGAAATGCATCAAACTGCAGAGACAGGTATAGCTGCACACTGGCGTTATAAAGAGGGGAAAGTGAAACCCGATGAAATCGATTCCTATATAACCTGGCTGAGGCGTGTCGTAGACTGGCAAAAGGGAACGCCGGAAGCCAGTGAATTTATGCATGAATTTAAAATGGATCTCTTCCAGGATGAGGTGTTCGTTTTTACTCCAAAAGGAGATCTTATTCAGCTTCCGGTAGGTTCTACAGCGGTAGATTTTGCATTTGCCCTTCATACGGAAATCGGTTTGCACTGCAGCGGCGCCAGGATTAACGGCAGAATGGCTTCGCTCGATGCAGAGCTTCACAGTGGTCAATGGGTGGAAATTCTCACAAATAGTAATAAAACCCCCAATCCCGAATGGCTGAATACGGTCAAAACCGCAAAAGCAAGAAGTCTCATTCGCAGATGGATAAAACGTCAGCGTTATGAAGAAAGCAAAGATCTCGGTATCAACATGATTTCCAAAATCGAGAAACAACTAAGCGCAAAACTCAGTGATGTCGAACACAGAAAGCTTATTGAACGGTATCACTTAAGAACCTGGGATCAATTTCTGGCCGGTCTGGGATCGGGCGATATATCGCTTCATAGTATCCAGAACTTTTTTGGTTTAATCCCAAAAACCAAACGTGGTAAACAGCTTGCTGAGAAAAAAGCCCCGTTCGCTGTATCTATTGAGGGTATGGGAAACCTTCTTGTCACGTATGCAAAGTGCTGTAAACCTCTTCCCGGTGATGATGTTTTTGGGTTTGTTTCGAGAGGGCGGGGTCTGATAATTCACCGTAGTGATTGTGAAAACATTAAGAATCTGGTGGATGTTGAGGATGAACGGATAATCCAGGCAGCCTGGGAAGCCAGAGGTGATATGTTTTTTGTTGCGAGTATTCGGATAGAAGCAATGGACAGAAAAGGACTTTTAACCGATATAACAGCAGCTATATCAAAATCGAATTGTGATATCAGGTCCGCAAATGCGACTACCAAAGATAATTTAGCTGTTGATGATTTTGATGTTGATGTAAAAAATCTGGCAGACCTCAAAAGACTTATGAAAGAAATCCAGAACGTTAAGGGTGTTTCCAGAGTAAAACGGTTGGACACGAGATCACATGAAAATCTTGAAAATAAATGAACAGTATTAAACCCATAATACCACGTTCCATTCCCCGAAAACATGCTATATGCGGTTTTACCACGAGATACGGCGGTGTTTCACCTCCTCCTTTCGACTCTCTCAATCTGGGGCTGGATACACCGGATGACCCGTTACATGTTCGTGAAAACCATTCGATTTTTTACCGGTATGCGGGAGTTGATGATGCTCATACTGCAACTATGAAACAGGTGCACGGGGAAAACGTGGTTATTGTCAGGAAAGGAGGCATCTATCCCGCAACAGACGGACTTATCACCTCACTCTGCGATGTATTACTTGCGGTGAGAGTTGCCGACTGTATACCGCTTTTACTGTTTGATCCGGCACATGAAGTTGCAGGCGCAATTCACTGCGGATGGCGTTCAATAGCTGCCGGAATAGCGGAAAAAGCCCTGAGCAAAATGAAGAAATATAAGGGTACCCGCCCGGAGGATGTCATGGCGGTACTGGGCCCCTCTGCCGGTTCATGCTGTTATGAAATAGGTAAAGATACAGCCGAATATTTTCAGCCTGCTTCTCTCATCAACCGTGATGAAAAAATCTATGGGAATTTGAAAGCGGAACTCAGCCATCATCTCCTCATAGCCGGATTGAGAAGCTGCAATATTGAGATAATTTCCGACTGTACCATTTGCAATGAAAGTTTATATTTCTCCCATCGAAGGAATGGTTTATATTCGGGTAGGATGCTGGGGTATATTATGATAAAACGCAAGGAAAATTTATGAATATGCTGTGCTTATAGAAAACCTTACGAAAATCTCTAACGGGCACATGTAAAAGGATTTTTGTACCGCTTTTTTTAAAAACAGTATACAAAAAGGATTGACTATTTGACCTATTTTCAGGCAGTTATTCTCGGTATTGTCCAGGGTATAACCGAATTTTTCCCTGTTTCATCCTCAGGACACCTGGTTCTCGTGCAGAAATTACTCGGCATTCATGAAAATGTGCTCACATTCGATATTTTTGTTCATTTCGGCACTCTTCTGGCTGTTATAACAGTGTTTCGAAATAGTATTATCAAGATTATTCAGGGATGCTCTACCGGACTGAAATCGTGTGTGAAGGACAAAGTTCCTGCCGGCAGAGTGTACCGTGAATCAGGTGAAATACGGTTGGGTATGGGTGTTATTATCGGAACATTTCCTGCAGTGGTTGTGGGATTGACTTTGAAAGATTTTATCGAAAGCTTATTTCATTCGGAATTATCGGTGTATTGTGCATTGTTCTTTACCGGCTGTGTTTTAATAGGTACTTTTTATACCAAAAAGAATATTCGTGGTATGGGAATTTTAAACGGATTTATTGTGGGGCTTGCCCAGGCGGTGGCAATCATACCGGGAATATCACGGTCGGGGTTGACCATATCGACAGCGCTCTTTTTAGGTGTCGATCGTGAAGAAGCCGGTGAATTTTCCTTTTTGCTTGCAATCCCGGTTATTTCCGGCGCAACAGTACTCGCTGTCAGAGATTATGGTAATGCCGGGTTTATAAATTTGCATTGGGATGTGGCAGTTTTGGGAACAGTTGTTTCCTTTATTTCCGGCTGGATATCCCTTTCTTTTCTCATCAGGATAATCAGGCAGGGGAAAATGGGATATTTCGGTTTTTATTGTATTGCCCTGGCAGTAGTTGGTGCAATAATTTCTTTGTTTTAGTGATTTGGTATTAAAAAATTGCGGAAAAGCAAATAGAAAAGTTATATTGTCTTGCTTTTAATGGAAATGGAGTTTTCCCCGATATGAATTAGAAGCGTGGTGATAAACTCATACTTGCGGGATAATGAGCTGTCAAGGGCCGGCCTGTAAAAGAGAATAAATATGAAAAATAAGTACGTATTACGTGCGATAATACAATGATAAACAATATGTTTTATGAATGGCCGGCTTGTCTTGCCCTTGACAGCAACACAGTCATATATTTCATACAGGGGTGTGTGAAAAGACTTTTTCACCGCCCTCTTCGTTGTATACTAAATAAAGAAAGGATAGCAGAAAAAAGGCTGAAAAACGATTAACAAGCTCAACCTGCGAAGGCTGCGAAGCACCCCAAGGGCCTGGCCTTGACAGCCACAGAAATATCTTGTATCGAAAGGGATTGAAAATTCCCGTCATGAGTGACTGATTTTTGTAGCCGAAAATTCCTTTTCACTCTGAACCAGGACACAATTGTGTGAAAATATTACTGAGAGAGAAAAAATACCGGGGTTCTCTTACAAAAATTCAACTGTTTAAAAGAATAAAAGGATATTCTAATAATGATTGACTGCGCTGGATTTGTTGGGTTGGGTTTTATTATAGGTACACTTTCAGGATTATTTGGAGTGGGAGGAGGTTTTTTGCTCGTTCCCTTGCTCAATGCTATTTTTAATATTCCCTATAACATTGCTGTCGGGAGTAGTCTCTTTCAGATGGTAGGAACCTCTACAGCAGCCGCTTTAAGACATAGAAGCTATAATCACATAGATTACAAACTTGGTATTTTTATTTTGATAGGCGCAATAGGAGGAGTCGAAACGGGGGCACGGGTCCTGGTTTGGTTAATGGGATTGGGAAATGTTATAATTCACGGAAATTTGATCAGTAAAATGTACCTTTGGGTGAATATTATTTTCATAGTCATGCTCTCTATAGTGGGAACTTTTATGTTTATAGAAAGTAAAAAAGCAACAAAAAGAGCTCCTCGAGGAGGAGTTGTCGACTCCATTTTTGCTCAAAAAATTCATAATATAAAGATTCAACCAACTATTTCTTTGTCTGTTTCTAATATCGAATCTATTTCTATCTGGACTTTGATTTGTATAGGAATCGGTGTGGGGTTTCTTTCCGGACTGTTAGGAGTTGGAGGAGGTTTTATTTTAAGTCCTGCATTGATTTACTTGGTGGGTGTTCCCACGAGTATAGCGATAGGAACAGGCCTTTTTCAAATTATATTTATTTCAGGATATGGAACTATAAGTCATTTTTTAAAGGGGAATGTGGATTTTAGACTTGTAATCTGTATCTTGACCGGCTCGATAATTGGAGCGCAATTAGGATCCATGTTAAATAAAAAGATCAGAGGAGCTCATATACGATACTATTTTTCCTGGTTGATTTTCTTGGCTATCGGGATAATTATTATCAAGTTTATTTTTAATACTGGTTATCTGGGAAGGGGCTGATTAATAAAGTTTTGGAAATGTATTTCTGAATGATTATGTAATACCGATAATCCTGTCAACTTTGTTTATGTTTAAAACCGGGCAAAATGATATCATGTAATTATACATCAGCAGGAGTGCAAATGTAATCCGAATTGAACATAATATGGGAACTATCAAATTCAAATGTATTTCAAATTGAAAATTGTATGCAGATTACGCACAAAAGATGAGCGGAATCTGTGAAATACTATGAACATGAAAGAGGGTGAAAATTACCATGAAACGCAGGCGGTTTTTAAAATCGGGTGCGTGTGGTATAATCGCAGCTGATAAAATTGGACCATGTAAAGCCCAGGCAGCACAATTAAAACAAAAGGGTTATCAACGGTTGAGCCTTGAACAACTCAAGGCATGGGAATCGCTTCAATACGGTATGTTCATTCATTACGGGATGAGCACGTTCGATGGCGACGAACTATCGGACGGGAAATCGCCACCATCACTTTATGCGCCGGATAAGCTTGATGTAGGGCAGTGGATTTCGGTTGCCCGTGATGCTGGTATGAAGTATGCGGTGCTGACCACAAAACATGTCGCCGGTCACTGTTTGTGGCCCTCGAGAGATACCTCATACACTGTTACAAACAGCGGAAATACAACCGATGTTGTCGGGGCATTTGTCAGGGCCTGCGAAGAACGTGGTATCAAACCGGGATTTTATTACTGCTCATGGGACAACCATAATAAATTCGGAAGTATGACACCTACTGATGTGGGCTGGAACCTGGGCATGAATTCGTTTCCGAAAACTCAGACAGAAAAATTGCCTCCCTTTACCACATCCCTCTTTCAGAATTTCCAGACAGCACAGATTACCGATTTGATGAAACGTTATGGCCCGATACTTGAAATATGGGTCGATATACCCGGCATACTGGGTATGGGTTACCGTACATTCCTGTATGAGCATATTGCCTCACTTCAGCCGGATATCGTTATCATGATGAATACCGGTTTTGGCGATGGTTCCGATCTTAAGATCGATTATGCCTGGCCGAGTGACCTGGTTGCAATCGAGCGTGATCTACCCTCTGAATCCGGGCACGAGAAGTGGAAAGTTGTTGATGGTAAAGTGTACTATGTCCCCGGAGAGGTATGCGATCCGATAGGAAAGGAGTGGTTTTTTAAAGAGAATGATTTGCCCCGATCTGACGATGAATTGCTCCGTATGTACTCACACTGTAAAAGAACCGGTGTCAATCTCCTGTTGAACGTACCGCCGGATAAACATGGACTCATACCTGATAAATATATTCAGGCGCTCATGCGGTTAAGGAAAAACGCCGGTTTGTAATTCTGTGCATATGGTGGTTCCCTCTAAGAATATGACGGATATGATTAGCCGCTTTTTATACAGGGTATTTCAATTTTTATGCCATCCATTGACGTTCTCTTTGAAGATTTCCTGATAGAACATCGAGTGCGATATTCACATCATCCACAATCTGAAAATCATACATACCAACACAGATAAAATCTGCCCCATGACTGAAAGCATATTGAAATCCTTCTTTCGGTTGTATTGCTCCTGCGGCAAGAGTCTTAAAGGCAATCCATGGCTGCTTGAGATTTTTCATAAATTCGATCGTTTCTTCCGGATTGGTACACCATATATTATCCTGTTGTTGTTCGGGGTGAGCGGACCAGTAATTAATATGATGAAGCGTTTTCATCCAGAAATCAGGTTCAAGTCCGATTCTCACACATTCTTTTACCGTCTCCAGGGAATGGCCGCCTATCCCTCCCGGTATCCCGTTTTGTTTGATGAAATCAAGCACTTTTCCTATCTCCTCTACCTTTCCTTCGCTGGCCAGGCTGTCAGCAAAACCTCCATGTACATAGCAGGCGGAAGCACCATGATCAATAGACATTTTTACACCGTCCATGAGATTTTCCCAGCCGCAATCAGAGATAAATTGTATTTTACCGATTTTTCGTTTCCAGTACTCATCGATTACGCTGCAGAGAACAGGATTCGTTAAAAAAGCGTTTATACCGCATTTTTCTGCCAGCAGGAACGTCTCAAAAATTTTATTCTTATGGTGATATGCTTTCACCAGTTTTGACACATAAATCAAATCCCTTGCATGTGCCCAGCCGCCAATTAAATTTCCGCCCAGAATGACTCTACTGATATTCAAATTACGAATGTTTGCTTGCGGTATTTGACCCCTTAAATCTTTTAAACTGGAAAAATCAAACGTTTTGATGGTGGCGCTTGCAACGGCATCTGTTTTTTCTTTTAATTGTTTTTCTTCATAACTCTCCCAGCCGATCTTTTGTAATAAAAAAATGATAAAAACTCCAACAAAGGGAGTGGTTGCGAGACTTTTTAGAAGTTCTCTTCGATTAAGGGAAACACCGGAGACAGTTTCTTTTTTGGTATCCTTTACGACAGGTTCGCTACCGATATGTTTGCTTTCCATACGTTTTTTTCTGAGCAGAGCGATATATCGATCGAGTCCTAAAAAAGTACCAGTCGGAATGAATACCAATACACACAGAGCAAACAGTTCAACAAGGTTTTTATCGACGATTAAATAATTTCCCTCGGTAAGTATTCCAAAATCCATTCCGATGAATGGGGGGTTTGCTAAATAATACAGTAACAAAAGAACTATCCCGGAGATACTGGCAATACGTGTAAAACATCCGAACATTAAACCCAGACCAATCAATACCAATCCACAGATGTTTAAAATATCAACAACTTCTAAGACAAACGGATTTGAAACAATCCATTGAAAAAAGCCGGAAAAAATCCACTTGGATACCGAAAGATAACCTTCAGATGACCAGCCGGGGGTGTAAAGCTTCGAAATACCTTCATAAAGAAAATGCCAGCCGATAGCTGTTCTCAGGACTACTAATAGTGACAGTTGAACAATAGAAAAATGATGAAAGATTTTTTGACGATATGTATTTTCTTTGCCCATGATAGTACCCCCTTCTTGAAGCATTTAGCTCTCATTATTACACTTAAAAGTAAAAAAACTTTTCAAGGAAGCCCTAAAAAACATATTGCAAGAACGTGTTTTTCTCCTCTCTATGATTTGAGAGGCAAAACAAGTACCTATCACTTTTCAACTACATAATGATACTACATTTTTCATAATTCTACAAGTTATCCGAACAGAAATGATGCAGCCATATATTATTCGGATGCATGCTTCCAATCGAATAACTGACACCTATACAACCGAGTTTTCCGGCGATCTCGAGTGATTTTATTAACAATGTATGATGCTTCTTCTTTTTATTTATAAAACTGTAATTTACACTTTCTGCTTACTATATAAGCTATTTACCTTTCCATTTCCCATCAATGCCAAACCATACCGTTCTCCCTGCCATCGGGTAGCCATATTCTTCCTCGTAATTGACATCGAAAATGTTTGCAAGGTTCAGTGAGGCCGAAACAGTGCGGTTCTCAAAAACAGTTATACCCATATTTATAATGTGATATTCCTTGAGGTACATATTCATTTCTGTCCATCGCTGGCCGACAGCACGTGAGGTAACATGAATTCTTGTAGAAGGATGGATTTTCCAGGTAAGAACGGTGTCCAATTTCCATGATGGACGGTATTCAAGCTTTTCGCCGTCACCGTCACGGGCATCGAGCAGAGTGACAGCGGAAAGAAACTCATAGTGTGGCAGCTTCAGGTTACCCGAAATTTCAACGCCGTCCAGAGAAGCTTTCTCGATATTGTGATATAATCCGAGATTGCCGGAGCGGTAAATTAAATCGTGGACTTTACTCATAAATCCGGCAAAGGAACAATTCACAAACCCGAAAAACGTTCGTGAAACGGTAACTTCACCTTTGAGTGCCCATTCCGGTTCCAGATTGATATTGCCCGAGGTGCTTGAGTAAAGATGGTGAAGTGTAGGAAAACGGCTCGCTCTGCTCAGTGCGCCGGATAGTATGTAATCCTTGAAAGTCCACTCTACATACAAGGATGGATCGAGACTTTTTGATGAACGTTCCCAACTGTCATAAGAATACATGAGTCCGGAAATACCAGCCCGAATAAGAAGATGAGGGGTTAAAAATCTCTCATGTTCAGTGAAAACCCATGTCGTAGACGTGCGATTCAAAAACCAGTCCAATCCTTTATCGGCCTGACGTCGGGATTCATCCCACCGCACCTGGAATCCAAAATTAGTTAACTTGTTGTTATCACGGGAGTATACAGAGGATACAAGGATTCCCGCACTTCGATTATCGTGGGTGCTTTCATAATAGATATTCGAGGGATCGTAACGATTATCACGGTAATCGACAAGTTCATTCAAAAACCGCTCGGCGTACAGTTTTGTCTTAAGGCGGAAGGCATTTCCTATAATGGGTTCGCCGTCAATATCAATGGATTTCCTGTCCCAGTTTCTGAATCGCCAGTATCGGGATTCGTTCACTGCCGATGGAAGACCTTTTGCCAGATGTGAACCGTTCAAGCTCAAACTCCACCGTGAGTTTCCAGGCTTCCCGAAAAAAAGTTTCGCTCCGATATCGGTTCGCCGGAAATCGCTGTTGTCACGCTGGTTGCCGTTTTCAAGATAGGTGGGTTTAAAATCAGAGGAAAGGGGGAAACCTCTTGAAACGTTCCGGCCGATATGGACACGGTAGCCGATATTTTTAATATATCCACGGTTAATAAGGTCTGAACGTATCTCCTGACCGGAACCTGCGGTGATACGCAGGTCCAATGGGGGGGCCGTCATCGTAGCTTCCTGTCATTATATTGACAACGCCGCCCATAGCATTTGGCCCGTAACGCACTGAGTTCGCACCTTTTACAGCCCTTATTTTAGAGATATTTCCAACACCAATCGTCGAAAGGTCAATTTTCCCATAATAGGGCTCGTTTACCGGACGGCCGTCCAGCATGATGAGTACTTCCTGGGAATTGAATCCGCGGATCATTATTTCCGAGGAGTTTTTGGATCCGACTGTTACTGATGCACCGGGTATATTTGAGAGAACTTCAGCCACCGAGCCAGGTCTTTGTCTTTGTATCGATTCATCCCAAATGGTAATATCGGAAACGGACGTTTGAGCTTTACCCGAAACAACAATTTCCTCCATGAGATATACGGTTTTTGTATCGTCCGCCTCTTCTGCATAACTTTCGTATGTCATGCACAGTAAAAGTACACACAGCACTGACCAATAGTGGTATTTCTGTAGTAATGTGAATAAAAGGGAGAGCACTCTATCAATCCAGAGGATTAAAGATAATAATACGGTTGAGATGCTTTATTTTTAGCATGGAAGAAACTTCCGGGTTCGTATAAAGAATACGATCATATTCTGTAACATAATATCCATCTGAAAGTTGATCGTAGCCTATGGTTACCGTGTAATCGTCAGCAGCAATAAGATCATACGAATAAACGGAGGGATCATTAATACACTCTATGGATAGAAAACCGGTCAGCGGTATACCGGTTAAACTATCCTCGAATGCTGTTTGAGTTATCTCGTCCGTAATAAACTGAATGAGGCTGTCGGCAGGGGAGACAACGTCGATTTTACGGAGTACCTTCATCTCGACAGTATCCTTGATATTGTAACGGCCCGGAAGCTCAAGAGAAGAATCAAAGCTTGTTTTCATGGAAGATAAGATGATATATCCCGACTGAATATGTTCCCATGTATTATCCGGATCACCTTTTATATGAGCATAGAAGCCGTCTTCTCCGATAAAACGGTATGCATAGTTTTGAGGATATGTGATAATGGATGTATCAACGAGATCGGCAAGTTTCACTGCTTCTAAGCCGCCTATGGTTTCACTGCTGAGTTCGGACAGGTTTACCTGCCTGGAAGATAAACCGTATGTGACAGTAATAAAATTAGATTCTCCCGGTCCGGTTGGTGATTTGTCATCGCCGCAGCCAAAAAAACTTATTATTATTACAGTACACACGGTGATGAAGAGAATACTGCTTTTTTGTGAGACAATGAACATTCTATACGCTTCTTCAAAAAGCTATTTATATGTTTTTTTTGACGATATAGTTATTGAGTATGTATAGAGAACTTATATAGTGTATCAAGTAAAATGTGTCAAGTTTTTTTTGAGGAGTATATGAGAATACTGGATAAGTGTATTTAATTTTTTAAGGGAGTAGCCTTGATTTAATAGTAATAAAATATGCCGCCAGGTGTTTCACTATCGAATTGGTTTATTTTATAGTGTTTTCCCGACGGCATTTTACTCTATACCGTTAATTGAAAGGAGATGAGTAATGTTCTATATTATATATCGGTATGGTTTTAAATAACTTTAGAAAAACAGTATATAATGAATAAAATGATAGTTGACGCGAAGAAAAAAGAAATAAATTCACAAGAGTATTACACATCCTTTATTACAATACGGGCTGGTCATATACACCGGTGTATTCAGAGCTTACAGGTTTTTCATGTCTTCTTGAGAATTTGAACTTTCGTGAATGTAATTTATCACCGGGAAATTTCAATTTTTTTAAAAAAAGAAATTTCTTTTTTCGTACATAATAGTTTATTATATACAAAACAATGAAAAATGATGAGTAAGGCTGTTTTATAATCAATATCTGGAGGATTTCATTGATATACTTCTGACTGAAGAAAAATTAATTTTACGGTCAAATAGTTTCGATTTTTTTTGTTCGGTTTAATTACTGAAAAATCTGATGGGATAATGCTTATGAAACTCTTGAAAACCGATGAAGTACGGGTAATTACTTTAACAATTATCGTTGTATTAGGAATAATATCCTTCAGTGTATTCGGATATATGATACTCGAAGGATGGGGATTCCTTGATTCCCTGTACCAGACAATTATTACTATATCGACAGTAGGATTTACAGAGGTTCATCCGATATCTACAAGTGGCCGTATTACAACGATTATTACAATTTTATTGGCTATTACACTGCTTACTTACTTTTTTTCACATTTTGTAACAATAATGGTGGAGGGTCGGATCAATACGCTTCTCAGGGGAAGAAAAATGGAAAAACAGATTAACAGATTGAGAGATCACTTTATTATTTTAGGCTTTGGAAAAATGGGAAATCAGGTAGCCTTTGAGTTTGGACAAGCAGAAGTAGCTTATGTAATTATGGATAAAGATCCTGCGGTTTTTGAGCATGAAAATACCGATGGGCTGCTATGGATGGTAGGAGATGCTACACGGGAAGAGGATATATTACGTTGTGGTATCAAACATGCACGGGGTCTTATATGTGTGCTTCGTAATGATCAGGACAATGTTTATGCAATTCTCACCGCTCGCGGTTTAAACGCAGATATAAGGATTATAACACGCGCCAATGAATATGAATCTGAACGTAAACTCAAACGTGCCGGAGCCGACCATGTTGTATCACCATTTAAGATTGGCGGAAGCCGGATTGCTTCTGTTATGCTGCGCCCTTCAATTACACACTTTATGGATGGTCTTGCCAGAGCGGAAGAAATCAGACTCACTCTTGTTGAGATCGAAATTTCAGAAGATTCGGTTCTCGTGGGTAAAACAATTGTGGATACGGGTATAATCGATATTTCAGAAAGCATCATAATAGGGCTGAGACGTCCCACTGAACCGATTATAATTCGCCCACCCATCAATACAAAACTCCTTCCCGGTGATCAACTTGTTCTTATGGGTCAACTTGATGCTCTTAACAAAATTGATATATTATCAAAATAAATCCATGGATAATAATCCTGCGATGTATTGATTAACTGATCTAAACCGACCCGCAATGACCGTTTTGCACGAATTTCCCGTTTTTTATTTGAGGTGAATTATGAAACCTGAAATTAACGGAACCAAATTTGGTTCGCTAACAATTCATGGAGAGAATCTCAAACATGATGTCCTTATTCGGTTAAGCGGAAAAGTAAAGAAACGAAAGAAAAAGTTATCCAGGGAAATTTATGGCACCTCTCATACGATGTCGCTGAATGAGGCAAAGCATGTTTGCGAGAAGGGTGTAAAGCGCCTTATAATCGGAACGGGTCAGAACGGGCTTTTAGGGCTTTCGAAAGAAGCAGAAGAGTATTTCAGAAAAAAGAAATGCACGGTTGATCTTATGACAACACCGGAAGCAGTTAAAGCATGGAACAAAGCAGAAGGTGATACTATCGGTCTTTTCCATGTAACCTGCTGAAAATATTTAGGAATCGCTTGTTTTTTTAAAACTTTTCATAAAATCTATTGAAACGCCGGAATGCTGTTGTGATATAAAAAGACCATAATTTATTCTTTATAAAACGAAATTACCTCAATATATTCATGTATGTAAGAAACAGTTTTAAATAGATTCACGAGGAATTTCCTTTTCAATCGACCATTAAAAATTCCTCTTATAAAATATTTCACAGAACATTTATCATTCTGAGGAATCGTTGAAAAATAGTGAAAAAAATTTTCTTCAGTTACTCGACACCGTACATGAAGGTATCTGGTACATAGACAGCGCATTCACTATAACGTATGCGAATAAACACATTACGCACATGCTCGGTTACCCCAAAAAAGAACAAAAAGGTAAATCAGTATTTGATTTTATTGATGCTGAGGCCGGTGCATTTCTCCGTAAAAAGGTAAAGGATTACCCCGAGGATTCTCCGGAACAGCATGAATGTAAAGTACATTGCAGGGATAATTCTGACATAGTGGTGAATCTGAGTACAAGCCCTGTTATTAGTAATGATAGTGAAATCGAGGGAGCATACGTAATAGTTACCGATGTTACCGAGCGAAAACGGATAGAAGAGAATGAAAAGATAGAAGCACAGATTCGTCATACTCAAAAGCTCGAAACTCTCGGGTTACAGTCCGGGGGGATTGCGCATGATATTAATAACCTGCTGGGAACAATTCTGGGAAATGCCGATTTAGCTCTTCTCAAGCTTTTTCCGAAATCTCCACTGTTCAATCATATCTCCAATATCAAGACAACAACGTTACGGGCATCTGCTTTGACCGGTCAGATGCTTGCCTATTCGGGTAGAGACAGGTTTCGTGTTGAACCGGTTGATATAAATTTTCTTATTGAGGAAATGACAAGTCTTCTCAAGGTCTCGATTTCAAAGAAAATAACGCTTAAGTATAGATTTACTGATAATCTCCCGACTGTTGAAGCTGATGAAGCCCAGATACGTCAGGTAATTATGAATTTAATTACGAATGCTTCTGATGCAATAGGAGATAAAAATTGCGGCGTTATATCAATACAAACCGGTCTTGAAAAATCCGGAGAAGAGAGTGACTCACTGAAAAGTAAATATGTTTATATGGAAATTACCGATACAGGTTGCGGGATGGATGATACTACAAGGGAAAAAATATTTGATCCCTTTTATACTACCAAATCGAAAGGACGAGGGCTTGGACTCAGAGTGGTTCGTGAAATTGTACGGGGGTATAAAGGGAAAATTACGGTTCAGAGTGAATTGGGGAAGGGTACCGTATTTAAAATAATATTTCCCGCATCTAAAAAACCGCTTAAAATTAAGGAACAAGATGAAAAATCCACAGGAAAGGTATATACCGGCGGAGGTACAATTCTTATTATCGATGATGAGGAAGATGTACGCGATGTTACCAGAACCATGCTTGAAACAACGAACTTTAAAGTGTATACAGCGTCAAATGGCCGCGAAGGAATCGAATTTTTTCGAAAAAACTTTCGAATAATTGATATAATCCTGATAGATATGACTATGCCGGATATGAGTGGAGAAGATGTATTTCATGAAATGTATAAAATACATTCCAAAATTCCTGTGATAATTTCAAGCGGTTACAGTGAACATGATATTAAACAAAGGCTTACAAAAAGGGACGTGGCAAATTTTATTCATAAACCTTACCAGATGAAAACACTCATTGATAAGATTAGTACTATCATGAGAAGCAACCGCTGATAATTTCCGCTGTGGTGAAAAAAATAAAAAATGAGGTTTTCTTCCGGTTCCTGAATTATGACTACGGACTGCTTTATTATAATATTTGTAATAATTAAAGACTTAAAATACAATTATTATCTTTTCTCACCTCACCAGTGTCATCCTTTTTGTCTTTTCTTTTCCTCCAGCACTGAGCCGGTAGAGGTATATCCCTGAGGAAATCCTGCTGCCTTCTTTATCGGTTCCGTTCCAGAAAACCTGATATGTTCCCGCCTCTTTATATCCTTCCGACAGTAATGCTATCTCCCTGCCGAGCAGGTCATAGACCTTCAGCGTTACCTGCCCCGGCTTATATATGACATATGGTATCGCAGTCACCGGATTGAACGGGTTCGGCCGGTTCTGGAAAAGCTCGAAGACCTGTGGACTCTCCGCAGCAGCGCCTTCATCCTCTACCGCGGAGGGTTCTAGAAAGATATTTCTTTTTTAGCTAAAGTAACTATGCGGTCTTCGTTCATTACCCAAAAATAGAATTCATGTAATCCAGCTTCATCAACATTAGATCGATATATCTTAATAATACCATCCGGAAAATTACATCCAATAGGCCACCCATAACGAAAAAATTTTAAATCAAGATTGTTTGGATCAATAGCATCAATATGAAGAGTAACCTCTTCTCCTACTATAGGATATGCTGGAATAATTTCAATTGAATTGATAATTGGAGCTGGAATAAATTTTACATCTGATACCTTTTCTGCGTTTATTATTGCTTCGTCTACTTTCTTAGCAAATATTAGAACGGCATTTGGATTGCTATCTCTATCAAATCCTAATAGTACTCTAACATTATTCCTTAAAAAAGTCATAGGTGTATATTCTAATATTTTAGTGTTATACCAGCAATTGTCACCAATTTCATATTTGTTTATATCAATTGCATTTGTAAAACCAAGACTTAATAAGCCAAAATAATCTACCATAGAAAATTCTGCATCTGAAACTGATTTATATATCCAGTAGTAAAGCTTTACCTTTCCAATTTTACCTTCACCATAATCAAACTCTATTAGAAGATGATCTCCATATCTATGTTCAACAAATTCGGCTGATTTAATACATGAATCTTTTACTAAATCTTGAATTGTGAATGCTTTTATTAACGGTAGATTTTTAGGGACGTTTCTGAATTTATATTCTTCTCCAGTAATGGGGTTTTTTTGAATATGTATTTCTTCTAAATTTTTGCTAAAAATGGGGCTTGAAATATTAAAAAAGCTTACTATTGTAATTAACAAAAAAAATCTAAACAATTTACTAAAATATTTAGTATTCATTGATATATCTCCTATAATACAAATTTACATAATTTATAAGACTTAATAATTATTTATAGTTACAGTACAAGGGTTTTGTATTTCGTAATTTTCAGATTTGAAAATAAGGGATTCATATGTATTTTCAGACATATTTACAGGTACTATTGGTGTTCCAGACTGAATAAGCTTATAAGTAGGTTCAAAAACTTTGCTGTTAAACCAGCCATACCGATGATTATTAAATGATGTAGAATCCCAAACAGCAAGCCCAAGAGGAAGATATGATTTAGCTTCAATATCCATTTCACCTGTACTAAGGACCTTTTTGAATTGAGATGTACAACCAATTGCTGCACTGTAAATATTAAATATATGAGCAGTATCATGACAATTTACTTCATTATCTGAATATCTACTAAAATCATAGAGAAAAGCCGGAAGATTAAACCCTCCTTCTTCTGGGCTATAATTAGCTTCACCTTTATCATCATACACAAGGACATGATTGAAATATATATTAGTAGTAACACTGCATGCAGCAGCAGTCGTAGATGAGAGACCGGACGCCCAAACACAACTGGAATCTAAAACTGCCGTCCACGGTCCTGCCTGATTGTCGCCTACGTCGTCGAAAGGTGCCTCGGGATAATCAGCCAGGGCGTAAAAGTCATGATCGGTGTTCCTAATGAATTGCGTATATGATTCACCGTTTACCTTTTGTACCTGCCAGCCCCATCCAAGATCTTTACTGCCTATACTGCTGGCTGTAGTACCACTGCAATTGAACTCATGATCAGTACATACACCGTCTGAGAATGACGCCTCCTGTGACAGTATATAAAAGTTTGCATCACTGTATGGTAAATTACTCGCCGAAATGTTTAAAGAATAAACTTCCTCTCCCTGATTATGGGTAAAGCTTGCTTTTATTTTTCTGCTAGTTGAGCCCTTTTTATAAGCGATTTTTTTAGTTGTAGAGCTTGTCCACTCCGGAGCCGTAATGGTTGTATCATATCCTGAGTTTAAAGTTATTGCATCATTGGTAGTACTGCCGGTGTTGTGGTTAAATTTTATTTCTGTTAAGGTTACAACTAACGGCGGATCCCAACAATAAGTTTCTCCCATAAAAAAAGTCACGCCAATAATAAATACCAGCAATCCCAAAATTAATCGTTTCATGAAATATAATCCTCCTTCTCAAAAAAATAAATTTTTTCGTTTCACTTATCTCAAGGGATCCAGATAAGGATGTCTGGCTTCATAAGAATCAGGATAATCTGACATTACCTTACGAAAAGCTTCATTTGCTTTAGCCCTGTTGTTTAGAAAAGATAAATAGACATTACCTATCTTAAACTGGGTTCGAGCATAAAGCTCTTCATCATAGCATGTTTTCACATTGAGCATATTTTGAAGTCTATCAATAGCTGAATAGTATTCTTCATTTTGGACTTCTAACCATGCAAGACAATATTGAGAGTTTGCTACAGCTTCACCGTCATCGTCATATGTCTGAAGCATTTGCTGATAAATATTTTCTGCTTTGTCAAATTCACCTTTCCATATAGTACAAAGACCAATATAATACTGAGCTTCAGCCTTGAGATTAGAGTAAATGCCATCCATATCAACCACATTCTGGTAGTATGGAATAGCCTCATTGAACTTGAACGCCTTCCTCAGTGAATCACCCTCTGCAAGCATGGAGCGGCCTGAATCTTCGATTGTCACCACAAATTCAGTTGGATTTTCACTTGAAACCTCTACTTTGCTCTCACTGCGGTGTGTCAATATAAATAATCCCATTATCATCACTATAACCAATACTACTATTACCAATCTATATCTCATCGAACACTCTCCTTCCTACTGTACCAGAAGCATCTTCATGGTTTTTGCGAAACCGCCGGCATGAAGGGTATAAACATACACCCCGCTCGAAACCGGGCTGCCGAAGTCGTCTTTACCGTCCCATTTAATTGAATACACTCCGGCATTTTTTTGGGAATCCACCAGTGTACGCACCTGCTGTCCCAGTGAATTGTAGATTATAAGCTTTGTGTGGATATTTTCTTTCAGCGAATAACTTATGGTCGTTACCGGATTGAACGGGTTGGGCAGGTTCTGGAAAAGTTCGAAGACATGTGGTAACTCCGCAATAGCGCCTTCATCTTCCACTGCGGAGGGGGCTAAAAATAGTCATGTGACGATACTATACGATCTTCATTCCAGACGAAAATTTTAACTCTTTTTCGCTCTTCCACATTTTCGACTGCTTTAGTATTGTATTGTATAATATCTTCATCAGAAATTTTTCCCCATAAACACTGATATCTCAAATTCTGTCCTTTGGGGTCGATAGCATTAATTTTAAAATAAATAAAATCTTGAATTTGAGAATTAATCTCAACTAAATTAATTATTGGAGAAGGAATTAATTTGACATCCTTTACCTTATCTGAACTTCTCAGCAATGTGTCAACTTTTTTTGCAAATTCATAAACTTCTACATGATTATCAGAAGTATAATGATCTATCTTAATATCAACCAGTATGTTATTTCTTATAAAGGCAATTCTATGATATTTAGCCCCGAACCAACAATTATCACCTATCTCTCCTGCTCGTCCCAAGTCAATCGCATTATCCATTCTATAAGAATATATATAAAGTCTTGGAACTAAATAATATTCTGCATCGGAAACAGATGTAAAAATCCAGTAACGAAATTGTAATTTTTTTGTTTCACCTTCACCCGTATTAACGTTTACAAGAAAATACTTTCCTTTTTTATCTTCTTCAGGCCCAAATGATTTAATAAAAGAATCTTCTATAAGAGATTCCATAGGAAAAGAAGTAATATAGGGCATATCATCATTAATATTTCTGAATATATATTCTATTGGAAACATTCCATATGTATCTGCTATAATGAAATGGAATCCATTTTTTGTTTGAGAATAACTGTTACCTGAAAGAATTATAATTGTAAGGAAAAATATTATTACTTTAAATAGTTTTATAGTTAATATTTTCATATTTTTCACTCCTTTTTAATATTAATTATTAGGATCAGCAAAAGAAAATTCAGCTTGACTTATTGAATATCCTGGTGCAAAAACTGAGTTTTGATATGTTGTCATTTGCATATTTACAGGAATTTTTGGAGTGGCTTCTGTAATCTTTAAACATGGGTCATAAACTCTTGCACCTATAACGCCGTGTTTATGATTAATCCATGGATGGTTATCCCATTCGTCCTCACCAACGGCCAAAATTTCATTAGTATCTAAGTCTCCTTGTATAAAATAGCATTTTGTAGAACAACCTACTGCTTCAGTAAATATGTTATAAATATTTGCAGTATCATAGCAACTCAATGTTACATCATTTTGTTCTACAGCATCTAAAAAATCACTAATATCCAGATCACTCCCGGAAGTTCCGTATTGTTGTTCTCCATTATAAGCGTCTCCAACATTATATATCGACTCTGTTATTTCTGTAGCAACATTAACGTCAGTATTTTCTCCCTGTGCCCATGAACATGATTTATCTAATATAATACTCCATGGTTTTCCGTCAGAAAAAACCCTGCTGGAAAAAGGTTGGCGCAATACCGAGTAACACTCATGATAGGTATCATCTATTGAAATTGCTGGCGCTTGAGTGACTCCATTCACCTTTGTAACCACCCAATGCCAGTAATAACTATAATTATTAACAGAGTTCGGCACTGTACCTGAAGTTGTGAAAGTTGTTTCATCGCTGTCTTTAGTACCCCAAAAATTAACCACTGTAGAAGGTACATTCCCGATTGGATTGTTCCCGGTATAAGAAGCTTGTATATTCATCGAATAAATATCACCGTTGTCATCACCATGGCTGAACGTTGCTTTAATCGTCCTGCTGCTCTGATTCTTTATGTAAGCAAACTCTTTTGAAGTTCCACCTGTCCACTCGGGAGCTGTAATAGTAGTAGTTTCATCCTCATTTATATCAAGCGCATCATTAGTAGTAGAACTAGTAGTATGGTTAAACTTAATTTGGTTTATTGTTACTATCAGTGGTGAGTCCCAGCAATAAGTTTCTCCCATAAAAAAAGTCACGCCAATAATAAATACCAGCAATCCAAAAATTAATTTTCTCATGAAATATAACCATCCTTCCTCAAAAACATATTTTTTATTTGTAATGATTCACATAAGGATGTTTTGCTTCATCAGAATAGGGATATTTAGCCAGCACCTTCTGAAAAGCTTCTTTTGCTTTTACCAGGTCATGTAAAAAACCCAGATAAATATTACCTATCTGAAACTGAGTACGGGCATATAGCTCTTCATCATCGCAAGTTTTGTTATTAAGCATCTTCTTAAGTCTGCCAATAGCAGAATAGTATTGTTTATTTTGAACCTCCAGCCATGACAGGCAAAACTGAGCATTTGCAACAGCTTCACCGTCTTCGTCATATGTCTGAAGCATTTGCTGATAAATATTTTCTGCTTTGTCAAATTCACCTTTCCATATAGTACAAAGACCAATATAATACTGTGCTTCTGCCTTGAGATGAGAGTCAACGCCAACCATATCAACCACATTCTGATAGTATGGAATAGCTTCATTGAATTTGAATGCCCTCCTCAGTGAATCCCCATCTGCAAGCAGTGATCTACCGGA
>AQSL01000158.1 GCA_000403035.1 Candidatus Latescibacter anaerobius SCGC AAA252-E07
CTTTTATCAAAAACGTTTTCCGTTATTCCCTCGTGTCAGTTACCCTCAAAACCTGGTGAAGAGTTGCATAAAAATCTAATTCCCACAAAACCTGGCAAACCGCCGAATTACTGGTGTACGTGGGCTGCGCAGAACTACATGGAGGGGCAAGAGGAAACAGAACTGGATCCGATACTATGGAAAGTTGCCGGTATCGGAAAGTACTATAGTGACCACATAAATGAAAAGGTGTTGTTCAACAATCCAGGCTGGCTTGTTCACTATTTTCCAAAGGTCCGAAAGGATCTATTTGTTACTCTTGATTATGGCTGGGATATCCCTGTTAATAGAGATGTTGCTTATACAAACTCTTGCAGGCTTGACCCCCAAAAATATCCTTCTTTTTCTGGTGGTACAATTGAAGAAAATTTGAAAATGCTGAATAACAGGGTAAAAGAAAGCGGTTGGCGCGGCTTGGGTCTCTGGTTCAGGATTGCTGAACCTGCACTGGACGAAGATATCAAGTTAAGAAATTCAGTGAGTTCAAAAGAAGAATATGATAGACTTTATTGGGATGAACGTATGAACTGGTGTCAACAGGCCGGGATTGAGTATTGGAAAATAGATATGGGTGGTAACGATAAGATTTATAGCATGATGTCAGAAATGGCGGCTAAAAAAGATTTTAAGCTTATAGTAGAACATGGCGCTCAGTCAGAAGATGGACCATTTAATTCATATCCTGGAAGTGGATTGGTTGATGCCCAGTACGTCCCGACAGTAATGAAACGACTAAATTTTGCAGAGGGACTTCGGCTTTATGACATATCCCCACAGCTTGGGATTCCTACCATGCTGGAACGGCTATCCCGTGTTCTTGATGCTTCTAAAAACAAGCCTGAGATAAAGGGATTGTTAAATTGTGATGATGAAGTTTACCTCGCCGCAGTTTTGGGCGGAACGATGGGAATATTACGGCATCCCATGATCGGCCTTCGTCCCGGTGGAGACCCTGACTTGTATATGAACGGCCCGCGGCTGCAGAAGAAACGTATGGACGAGGTCACCCGTGCGGTCAGATGGCAGCGGATAGCTCCTGCTTTAGGCGCAGGCGTCACGGATGTAACACTCGACAGTATGACGCTTATAGACGAGTGGAAGTACAGTCTGGGTGAATTTTGGACAAGTGCAGAAGACTGGAATTATGACTATAATTCAATAGACAAGATCGTAAATCAAGGCGCTCCCGCCCGGGTTACACGCGGTCTGCCTCTGCCTGAAGTGGATATCGTTGGTGCTCCCCCTTATGTTCTCGCCTCCCGTCACCCGAATGGCTCAATTTCTGTGGGCGCTCTCGGCAGAATATCACCTGAGAAGGGTTTTTATTCACCAGAAGCTGATGTGACATTACAAGTAGGTGAGGTTACGGGATTGATAGGTATCTTCGGTTTTTATCGAAGTTTGACTCTCGTCTTTGACAAACCCCTAAACAAGGTCAGAATCTGGGGACAAGATCTAGCAGGTGATGAGGCTGTGGATATCAGCGGGCAGGTTATAATCGATGGTAACAACATCACTCTTCCAGGCGAATTGATCAAGAAAGTCGGTCTGTCGGCGGCAAGTGAGGGAGATCTGTCCGATCCGGGAATGGTGATTATGATCGAATCGTTGTAATTCATTTAACTTTCAGCAATCAGCTTTCAGCCAGGTTTTTTATAACTTTAGATAGTTTTTCTACAGATTGCATAATATAAAATACGTTTTCGTGTAACCACATTTGGGACATTGAAATCCATCAGGCCAGCGGAGATTTCTTAAATGATGAAAACAATCCTTTTCTGTTTGAAATTGTTCTTGAAACGAAGAAGAACTTCTTGCCCGCTGCTATGCTAACTCTCTCAGGGCGGCTGTTAAAAAGCGCTGTGAGTCTGTCGCATTTCCGGCGGTATCCATCGGCGTGTGCGGTTTCCCAAAGAAAAAAGCGGCGGCAATTGTTTCCAGGGCGGTAAAAGAGTTCCTCGAGGGAAATGAAACGATAAAAAAATTGCTTTTCATGTTTTTCAGCGATGAGGATGCATTAATTTTTAACACCGAGAATGTGTTTTGAGGGTAACTGACACGAGGGAATAACGGAAAACGTTTTTGATAAAAGGTAAGTTTTAAAATAATTGAAAAAAGTAATCTCTACAAAATTCAATAAATAAGGGGGTTTTTATGAAGGCAAACTTATTCAAAAAACGTTTTTCAGTGTTACTTTTAGTTTTTTCAATTCAATTGACAGTTTTTCCATTTGACAGTTATTGTCAATATGAAGGAAGAACTGAAATCAAAATTCCGGATATTCCGGGTTATATTACCATGAAATGCGATTTTCACATGCATACCGTATGTTCTGACGGGAGAGTCTGGCCAACTTTACGTGCAAATGAAGCATGGAATGAAGGTCTGGATGCATTTGCGATTACAGATCATATCGAGTATACACCCAACGAAAATGATATACCTATAAATTTCAACAGGTCATACGAAATTGCAAAACCTGCTGCAGATAATTTATATTTGATATTAATCAGGGGAGGAGAAATATCACGTGATATGCCCCCCGGACATTTAAATGCCATTTTCTTGAAAGATGTTACTCCGCTTGATACTCCGAAATTCAAAGATGCTGTAAAGGCCGCCATTAATCAGGGAGCTTTCGTCTTCTGGAATCATCCCGGATATATCGGTCATCAGCCGGATGGTAAATCACGTTGGTACCCGGTGCATACAGAATTGTACGAAAACGGCTGGATGCATGGAATAGAAGTTGTAAACCAAAAGGATTACTATCCACGCGCTCACAGATGGTGCCTGGAAAAAAAATTAACTATGATGGGCAGTTCGGATGTTCACGACCCTGCCTCATGGGAATATGATTTTCATAAGGGCGAACACAGGCCGATGACACTTGTATTTGTCAAGGAAAAAACCATAGAGGCCATTAAAGAAGCTCTTTTCGAACGACGTACAGCAGTATGGTCGAAAAATATTCTTATAGGCGAAGAAAAATATTTAAAACCGATATTTGATGAATCGATTGAAATAATAAATCCCGATGTTACGGTTAAAGGGAAAGGTAGTGCCACCATTCAAATCCGCAATAAGTCAGATATAAGTTTTGAGTTGGCGTTAGATGCCGGAGCAATTGATATTTCTGCACCGGGAAATATCACCCTTAATGCTGATAAAATTGTATTATTAGAAATTAAAGGTACTTCGGAAGTGTTATCAGGCACAAAAAAGATATGTATCCCGTATAAAGTCAAAAACCTTTTGATTACACCCGAGGAAGGTCTCCATACTGAAATAATTGTCAACGTTACATTTATTTCTGTTCCGCCCGAAACGGAAAAGGTTAATAATTAGCCAGAAGTTAGAAGTAAGAAGCTGAAGAGATAAGCACACATACCATAATTTTTGATGTGGAAGAGGGCTAAAAAGGTATTATAAGTGATTTTTAAGTTACTTTTGTCAATTGGCCTTTATAACTATTTGATCTTAAATTAAGTTATAATATTTGACAGGATCGAAATTATTATGAAAATAATCATTTTAGCTTCATTATTAATAATTTGTTTGTCTTCCAATGTTTTTGCTCAGAACATTTACGAACTCCGTAAATTAACTGATAAAGACTGGATAAATTTGTCGACCGAAGAACGTTTAAAAGCACTGAATGTTTCAAACAACTATGCCAGAAACCAGACCTTTGTCGGCAGTTTTAGCAGAAATGATGATCTCTATACAAAATGGGGATATGATTATTACGAGATGGAAGATGGTTACGAAAACAATGCCTTCAGGGGATTTGAAAACTATAATATCATAGAAGACCGCCGTCAGAAATGGTATTATAACCAGTTTGGCGACAGGTTGACGAAAATGACCAAGGATGCCGGTATCTGGTACGAAAAGATCAACGATGATGGTACTTCATCGGTTGCCAATCCCTGGGGATTTGTGAATTCAGAGTTTAAGTATGACGGAATCTGGGTGGCGAGAGAATCCACTGATGACTGGGCAATATCCATAATAGGAGCCGGGGCTTTAAGAGCAAAATTAACACCGTTGACATTGAGCAATCCGAATTTAGAAGGTATGAAAGTTGATTTTCAGTCGGCAAATTATGATGTAAGTATGGTTAACTCCAACATGAATGAAGTACAAAATCATGCTATTATGCTGCGAGGTATGCAATTACGCAGGAAGATAGGGGCTCTGGTTCTTGGGGCAAATTATGCAAATATGTATGCGGTGCAAAAAACAAGGGACAAGGGGAATAATTTTAAAGGTACGGTATCAGACTATGCTCCGACCCCGATAATCTACGCAATGAGAATTGCGGATGACTCCCCGCAGGATGGTGATGGGCCAATTGTTCATGATGTGAAACTCAGGGTTAACGGAGATTATCGTCCCGATATCCAGCCTATGATTATTAAAGATGATATGCAGAGAGAACTTGTAACCGCTGTGTTTAGTAAATCCGAGAAGGATTATTTAGATTATAAAAGCAGTGATCAAAATATTGGACTTTCAGGATTAAAATTTGACCAGTTAACATTGTTTGAGCGTTCACCCAAATATCTTGATTATTTATATATGAATGATTATGTGCGCGGCTGGAATACTAAGACCTTGACCGATAATTTTGACGTTAAGGCAGGTAAACAATATTATGAAATAATAGAGCCCGGCGGCAAGTCTCTCCAGGTGAATGGGAGTGAGTATGTTGTGTATTTATTTGATCTGGGAAGCATTACTGAAAAAGTGAACCGGGTTGCCGTTGAGGTAACTGTCTCAAATGACTACCGAATTCAGACTTCACAGATATATACCAGAAGTATAACAGGCGGTCATGATTCAACAGGTAAAAATTTCCTGCATTACAACGCTGAATACTGGAGGACAATGGCGCAGGCTGATGGCAATGTTAAAGACAGTTCAAATATACGAACCGTAAAAATTGATTTCGGACATGAAGTAGGAAATTTAATCTACGGATTTGATGCTCATTTCAATTACCTTGGGTTTAAGATGGATGGGGAACTTGTCACCAATACCCATTACTATATGTTCGCCGATGGCGCTATCGGAACCGGATTACCGTCTTTTCCGCCTCAGGATATAACTTCCCGTTCCGGTTATCGCTCTTCCCAGACAGATCATGCATATTATCTCACTTTCCAGAAGGAATGGCAGCATTTTGGTTTCGCCGGAGAGTATTTCAAAATGGGTAAATTTTATCGCCCTTATATGAATTTATATGCACCTTTTAAACAGCTTCCTTTAAGAGGTGTAAATAATCGTAATGACACGTTCAGGATATCAATGATAGAAGACAACGACGACGATGATCTGTATCCAGATACACTATACAAAGGCAAAGACATGAGTTCAATAATTGATGCCAGAGGTGAAAGTCTTGTAGATCCTGATGGTGTTTTCCCGGGAAATGACCTTGATCATGACAGTTATCCGGATAACGAAAAAAACTTCAATAATATTCCGGATTATGACGAACCTTTCCTGATGTTTGATGTTGATCCAGACGATTTTGTTTTCGGTGACGATTTCAATAACAATACTATCCCGGATTTCCGTGAAAATGATATGAAATATGATACTCCCTATGATCTTGACCGCAAGGGCAGTCATTTTTATTTCAGATTTACTCCTCAGAAAAATATTAATCTGATGCTGGGTTCTTTCAAAACAAGAGGTGTTGGTTTGGATACCAGAACCGATGATGATTATTTAAAGATAAACTTTAACTATGATGTATTGAATTTTGGTAAGATTTACACAGAATACCGGTATGAGGAAATCCAGGACAACATTCAGGATTCCTTTGTTGTTATACCAACCCGTCATCATATAGGAGCACAGTTATATTTGGGAGTTTCAAGATACAACCGTGAGTTTTATTATGATGAAATTGAATACAGAAACTCAAAAGTAAATAAGCTCTTTCTCGACTCCAGGATCAGGGCAATTCCTTCAATTACTATAGAAAATCATATAAAATACGAGAGAAACAGACAGATTGAAGGAACCATGTATGATAATATATTCCAGCCCGGGGATATTCTCTCAACGTTTGCTATGGTAAACAAGTTCGTTTACATCAGACAATTGGGAAACTGGACATTCTCCCCGGGAGTAAAATTCCGTCTTTATAAGAAAAGTCGCTCGGAATCTATTAATCCATTTGACCATTATCTGATGCGAATTCCTCTGGTTTATATTAAATACCGGATTTCTCCTGAAACAAATATTACACTCGGTTTACAGGGCTTCGATGGTTTTGAGATGCTTTACAGGGACTATATCCAGAGCCACAACGATTACAAACAGGTAAACTATATGTTGCAGATTGAAAACAGAACAAATTATTTTGGTTTCGATGTCTGGGGTGGTTTTGGGTTTAGATTAGAGGAGATAAAGTTCGATGAAGATTACCGTAATTTCGAGGAATATAAGAGTTTTTCGTTTTTTGTAAGAGTATGGATTGGATATTAAAAAAGTGAGGTATTTCGGTTGAAATGAGGTTTGCAGAATGATTAGAACTTTAGTAATGATTATATTGTTTGTTATCATCACATTTTCAGAAACTTATGCGCTTAAACGTCCAGAAGTTGAATTCAAAATATTCCAGTTTCCTCCCAATATGATACCCTGTATCGATGGTAATACAAAAGATTGGGATATTGTACCAAGTGATTATATTATCGGAACTGACCAGCTTTTTGATGATACTGGAGACAGAGGATCAAATATTGATCCCAAAGATTTTGATGTCAAAGTTCGAGTCGGTTGGGTAAAAGGTTTGAACAGACTTTATTTTATTTATGAAGCATATGATGATTACTGGGATTTCGCGCGAAACAGCCTTCAAAATGACATTCTTGAACTTGTAGTTGATGGAGATCTTTCTGGTGGACCGTTTATCAAACAATGGAATCCAAACAAAGAAATTGTCAGCATGGAAGAACTCCACTTTTCTTATCATGGTGTTCATGCACAAAATTATCATATATTCACTCCCCCGGGAAATAAGGACTGGACTATGGTATGGGGATGTGCGCAGTGGATAAAAGATCTTCCCTATGCAAATAAAGCTTATACCTACAATTTCAAACACGGTGAAAGTGGAAATCTTGTCCTTGAATTCTGGATTACGCCTTTCGATTTCTCTCCTTATAAAGGTCAAGAAAAAGCAGTATTTTCTAAGCTCGAGGAAAACAAAATAATTGGTATGTCATGGGTAATACTTGAATATGACGGTCTAGAAAAAAATGAGGCTGCTTATGATCTTGCTCATAAATCAAATATGTATGCAGACGCAAACGACTTATGTGCTTTCAGACTCATGCCTCTCGAGAAGCTTTTTCTCAAACCAATTGAAGCCCATTGGTCTTTTACTGTTGTGGACATGGAAAGGCGTCTTATTGCATTTAAGGATTTATCTTATGGAAAAATCTCAAAATGGATATGGGATTTCGGAGATGGCAACATCTCCAATGAACAGAATCCGATTTATGCTTTTGATTCCTCTGGAGAAAAGACAATTGTTCTCACAATTGAAGGAGCAGAAGGAAAATCACAATTTGCCAGAGTCTGGGATGTAGTTTTGAAATAAACGTAATTTAAGCCCCCCTAGGGGACTTATTCATGCAGTTTTCGAGTATTTTAGTGCCTTTTCGGGAGTTTGAATATTCTGTATTTATAATAAATTCTTTTGGGTTTTGACAAGTTAAGGTAAAACTAATATGCTTTTATTGATTCAATCTACTAGTTATTGTGTAGAGAATTATAACATAACACAATCAATGTATTGCATATTAATTAAGAATCTCTTAACGCCCAAAATCCAAAATTTACCAAAGTTTAGTTGATTAAACATAAGGCAGGTGATTTTAGTGGCAAAAGAACAATTATCAAAGCGATTAAACCGTCCTACGGACCTCATAGACATCGGGAAACTCGAGAGGGAAACACAAAAGCTGTTATTCCTTGGTCTTGTGGTGGGAGTGGCTTTTCATGCTGCCATAGGGTCATATTTTATGTTTAAAAGAACCGAAGTAAAAGTTGTTAAACCTCCGACAATGGAGTTGGTTATCCGCCGCCCCAGAATGACGAAACCTTTCGAATTTAAGAAAAAACGAATAAAACAACGTGAATACAAGAAAAAAGAGATTGTTCAAAGAAAACCAACTGCTGAAATTAAGACAAAAACTATTCAGCAAAACATTATCGGTACTGTTGCATCTTATGAGTTTGATTCAAAAATGGACATTGATTCCGGTATTGATGTTTTCATACCTGAGGGTATTAATATTGAAATGACCGCATCACGAGAGCCCGAGAAACAAATTTCAATGAAAGAAGAAATGATTTCTATCGATGATCTCGATACAGGTCAGTACAAAGCGATGGTTATTCAGGATCCGAACGATAAACAAAGTGTTAAGGGATTTATCTATATCGCCACCTTATGGGGCGCACAGCTTGAACCTGCATACAGGAGAGCAATCATAAATCTATCAGATGCAGTAAACCGTTATACAAATATCAGCTCAAAAGTTGATAAACATCTTTTTATTGATTCAAGAAAATTATTTGAAACACCATTTGTATATCTTACCGTAACCGGGCAATTTGAATTGACTGAAATAGAGGCCAGAAATTTCGGTGAGTACCTCCGGAAAGGAGGATTTGCTGTACTGGACAATGGTAACCCACAAAATGAATTTAGCGCAGCTGAAGCCTCATTGAGGCAAATGTTTAAAAAAGCTCTCGGTAATGATGCAAAATTTTTTCCCATTCCAAATAAACATCCTCTTTATCATTGCTTTTTTGATTTTGATGATGGACCTCCTAATGGATCAGAACGTATTACTATAAGAGAAATGTACTTAAAATATGCTAAAGCTAGTCGTAAAGTATCTCAAACAAATTCAAAACAAGTCTTTTACCTTGAAGGGGTAACTATTGATGACAGGCTCGTAGCAATATATTCAAACAAGGGTTACGGTTATAAATGGGCTCAAACATATGACAATGAGCCACAGCTAAAAATGGGTGTAAACATGGTTGTATTTGCTTTAACACAGGAAGGCAGTATAGCCCAGCAGAAAATGGATTTCTTCTCAGCTGTACAATAAAAGTTGTAGAAAATATTTTTTAATTAGTGAAACGAAACAGTAAATTTACTATTACCTAAATTGAGCGATTCTGTTTAAAAATAGTTTTCATGATTCAATTTTCTCAAATTGGTTCAAAAATATCAATATTTTTTTATTATTATTCCGGCAACTAAAAATGTACCAAGCTACGCTTTTGCATAATTCACATTTTCGTGCTCAAAGAATCGAGCGACTTTTTCGATTTTCCACTGAAGATGTTTCATATACGATCGCAAGCCCTTCTTGAGTTCCCGATCTGAGCGCGGGGCCGGTTTTTTTCGCATACAACAAAAAGACTTTATAAGCAGTTTTTGTGTGTACGTTTCCCTTTATCTTTCCTTACATCCGTTGGGTTAGTTCTCGTTGTTTTGATATTTTATTGTTATCTTATTCATTATCAATGAGATAACTCATTCGGGTGCTTTTTCCAACTTCGAAAATCGCTCAATTTAGGTGTATATAAATTGAGGAGAGGAATCAAATGGTAAGAAAAAATGTTTTCAGGAATGTTTTTTCACAACGTCGCCTTTCTCCATTCGTATGTTTTTGTTTGTTTCTGTTAACGGTTCCGGCACTGGCACAGGTTTTTGCACCGGGAACAACAACTCCTCCGGATGGGCATGTCGAGCCGTCCGAACCGCTGCTCGATTATCGTACTGTCAGCCAGCAGGAAATGGACTCATGGCCCATCGATAGCGTCCGCTCGGGCGAAAAACTCTGGGCTGAAACCACCTGGGGCAACGATGATGCGTTCACAAAAAGTCACACGCTTTTCAAACGGCACTACAACTATAATATCTGGCCGAACCGCGTTGTCTTTTCCGTAAAAAATCATGGCGATGTTGCCCGAGGAGAAGCGTTCTGGCGCCGTTCAAAACTGTCGATACGGGTTACTGGCCTGAAGCTGGTGGACGCTCAAACTGGTAAGAATGTTTCCGATGCACGGCTTGTGCAGTATTGCCAGGAAAAAATCGTCATCGATTTCAAGCCTGTTTCGGGTCCGGGGACTTACTTTCTTTATTATTGTGCGCTGGAGGAGCAGCTTTTCAATCCATCTCAGGTATGGCTGGATAAAGTCACATCAAAAAATCCGATTCAAGCAAGAGCAGAACGTATAGAGTCGCGATGCGCGCTGGACAGCTTTTACCCTATGGAAACGATCCCGTTGAAGACGGAGCTTGGCCGCCTTCTGTCGGATTTCCCTGATGCGCCTTATCTCGTATTTCCCCAGGATCGTGATTTTTCGATCAGGATGGTTCATGAAATTCCGGCCAGCTGGGCGCTCAGGGATCGGGATGCGCCGTTTCTTCTCGAAGCGGACCGTCATGAATATCGTGTATTCCAGCTTGGCATCTGGGCATGCCGCGAGCCTCTTGATAATATCACCCTATCATTCAGCGATTTCAAGCAGGATTCAGGGAATGCCATGCTGCCTTCCGGATTGTTCCAGTGTCTGAGCCTCACATCAAACATAAAAAATCCTGATATCAACAGATCGGTGGGGCCGTTTCAGATGATGCCGGGCCAGGTTTTACCGCTCTGGTGCGGAATCGACTTACCGGAGGATGTTTCTCCTGGAATTTATCACGGCACTGTTTCAGTTAAGTCTGACACATTCGAACCGACGATTGTTACGGTTACGGTAAAAATTTCGAATACTGTCGTCAAGAGACGAGGCGATCATGACCCCCACCGTCTGAGCAGGTTACGCTGGCTTGAGAGCGATATAGGAATTCATGATTCAGTTTTCCAACCGTTTACACCGCTCAAAGTTTCAAAGAAATCAAATTCAGTTTCAACCTGGGGTCATACGCTTATTCTCAATGAGTACGGTATGCCGGAATGCCTGCGTTATAAAGGCACGGATATTTTGGCAGCGCCGATTTGTCTTGATTTTAACGGGCAATGGGAAAAGCCTGAGTTCTCATTCGATACAATATCCGAAGAACGGATAACATGGCGTGGTACTGCCCGGTTGGGTGATGTTACATTACACGTCAACGGAAACATGGAATACGAGGGACGTATCCTTCTAGACATCAGCATTACGTCGAAATCAACCGGCACGACGATACGGAATCTTTCATTCACAACACCGTGGAGGAAAGAACATGCCGAACTGATTGCAGGGTTGGGATATAAAGGAAAACGGAATAAGAAGTTTATTTGCGGTTTCGGCGCAACATCGCTCTGGATGGGTTCAATGAAAGCCGGCCTTTCGGTATCAGTAGAAAATATTCCCTTCTCACATCAATCAGATCTTGATACCAGTACTGTTACCGAGGAAGAAGATTCCGTTGTATTCCGTTTGAACATGGGCGATATTGCGATTTCTGACAGCGCACCGGTTTTTATGCGGTTCACGCTCAGGCCGACACCGGTCAAACCAGAAGATTCCCGTCATTGGGACTTCCGGTATCTGCATATGTCCGGGCACCCTGTTCCGGCGGATGACAATACCCCACAAAGCTATCTCAAGGACGACATGAAGCGCCTCGACGAGCTGATTGATCTCGGAGTTACCCAACTCAATCTGCATGACTGGTGGGGGCCGAGTTTCAATTATCCCTGGCAGTGGGATGGGCCGGGCAACCTGACACAGCTGACGGCTGAAGGTCACAAACGTGGGCTCAAAGTTAAAGTTTACAACTCGGGAAGGGAGCTTTCATCGACATCACCGGAATTCTGGGCTCTCGTTTGGGAAGGAACGCACTACACCTACAATCCCGATATTGATCCGGAACCATACACAAAATATCGTGACGCATGGACTATCAGCCACCTGCCTGATGGCATTCCAGAAGGCTGGCCGCGAGTCCATGAAATGGGGAACGAGCACGCGGTACCGATTGATATGGGATCACGCCTCGGGAATTTCTATCTCGAAGGAATCAGGTACATGCTCGAATTTTTCGATGTCGATGGTGTGTATTCTGATGGTGCGGTTACCCGTCGTGATATCGCCCGCAGGTTAAGGAATATCTTTAACGAATATAAACCTGATGCAACTATTGATGTGCATGGTTCAGCGTTTGGCTATCTCAATGTGCTGCCGTTTATTGACAGTGTCTGGAACGGTGAGAGTATACGGTATGATACGCTCGACCCGTGGACTTGGCTGGTCGAAGTCTCGGGCCTGCCTTTCGGGATTCCGTCAGAGATGGTCACCGGGGAACAGTATATGGATCGCGGCATGCTGTTCGGAATCTGGCCACGTATGGGATGGGGATCGGGTACAGACCGTCAGCAAAAGCTCTGGGCATTCTTCGACAGGTTCGGCATCCAGGATGCAGAGATGCGAGGCTGGTGGGAAGAAAAAAACGGTGTGTATGCCAACAACCAGGATATCTATGTCACCGTATTCGTCCATCCGTCGAATGGGGTGCTGCTGTCAGTGGCAAATTGGCATAGTCCCCTCCCAAAGTGGATTCAGATATTACTAGTTGAACTGAAACTCGACCGTAAAGCACTTGGTCTTCCTGAGGGACCACTTTACGCCACCGACATTCTCACCGGAGAGGAACTCGATTTCTCTAAGCCGGTTCCGTTCT
Source organism: Candidatus Latescibacter anaerobius SCGC AAA252-E07 (assembly GCA_000403035.1). Taxonomy (GTDB): domain Bacteria; phylum Latescibacterota; class Latescibacteria; order Latescibacterales; family Latescibacteraceae; genus Latescibacter; species Latescibacter anaerobius. The sequence continues at coordinate 12,761 of AQSL01000158.1, forward strand.
ATGAGCCGAAAGAACACATCCTGTCCGTGTTCCCGGAATACTCTTCATTCATCAAACCATTTTTCGAGGGCAGGATCATCTGGGTCAGAGGAAAATAAGCGAATCCAAACGCTGCCGTCATTCGAAATATTATGGCAGCTTCATCATAACACCGCAGGCCCTTTTGCGCGTCCATTGCTATATTGAGTCCTCTCACAACATTCAGATCCAGTGGCCTACTTGGCTCGGAATCTGGCCTGCGATGGCGCATAGGGCATCTTGTGCGGCCTAGGCTCGTTTGCTGCCTGTGATGAGCACTGAGAAACAGGGATACTCAGGCCGCTTGTTCCTGGAAGTTTGTGCTCAGGCAAATTCCTGCCACCGTGTTCACCAAGTAACAGAAATTGATCCGCTTGTGGGAGACGATGACGGATAGATCGCGTATGGATTTGCCTTTGGCCCACTCGGTGATGGTTTTGCTGCGTCCCTGATAGGTTACCTCGAATGCATCTGTTTTTCGGCGATCCATTTATAAACAATGTCACGTTTGATGCCGAGATAGGCTGCGATCTCATCTACAGAGAGCCATCGATCTTCCTTCATTGACTCCATTTGTCTCGATTTCCGTACAAGATTTGGAACATCAACATATAATTAGCTAACGGAACGATGTGCCTAAAACAAATATTTACAACTTATTTTGACGCTTACGTAATATACTTGGTTAAGTTTTATGAAATCCGTTTTCAATGTCAACCTGTTTCTCCAAGTTTCTTATGATATAATCGAATTAAGAGGTCAACGATACATGAGGATTTATAACTATGGATCTCAGTATCTCAATAGTATAGGCACGCTTTGACGCCTAACGGCAAGCCTCTTACCTGCAGTTTAAAAATTGGCCTGTATAGTATTAACACCCTAGACTTTTCATCTCTGACATACAAAAAATCCACCCTTCGGAAAGGGTGGAACAATTATTAAAAATTCTTTATGCTTCCCGACTATTTCCCGACCGTATTTGCTATTCGTATGTTGTTGTTATTATTGAATATTAATGGCTCCGATGGTAGGGCGCTAACCTACAATTTAGTGGTTAATCTTATATTAATTTTGTCATTGTATACTGTACATCTTCAGCGTCTTTGGTAATTCTGGTTTAAAACTTATTTCTTCCTTTCCAATATTCCTTTTATCGTCATTCCATTCCACGAAACACCTGTTCTGGTCGGAACTCCTTTATCATTCAATATCCGTGCAATTTGATAATACCCCAAACGTTTTTGTTTATGAGGTTTTCGATATAATTTTTTTATGAGCCTTAAAGTTTCTTCCTCACCTTTATAATAACCAAACGGCTTTTTACCTTCACATCATATTACTATCTAATTCATCAACCTTTATGACTATTTCCTGATTCGCTGATGCTAGAAATACCATATCCTTAATTTTCCTCGCAGAAGTTTTAACAGCCCACTCCGCTAATTTTTCCCTGTCGTGCTTATTGTTTTTGTTGGAGGCTTCTTTTAGCATATTCTGAACGGTTTTTTCTGCAAGATCAAAGATTTGGTTAGTTATATCCTCACACCATCTTTTCCCATCCCATATATACCATGAACGAAAAGGTTTAAAGTTATACCGTATTATATCACCATATAGACGAACCAGACGATGTGCATTACCAGAGTCAGAAAATAGTTCTGAGTCTTCACTTGGTTTAAATTCTTCTGCTTTCTCGGCGAGGTCTAAAAGCTTTTTTTTTGTCCCACCTGCCTCAATCCAATCAGAAACATCCCCTTTTTGTTTTAAACCTGGCAGTTTCAGGATTAACACTTCGTCAGCAGTATTGAATAATGAAGATGATAATGACTTGGCATGTTTATGACCTACTTCGTCATTATCCGGAATAATATTACATTTCTGTTTTTAAAGTACTTATTATAGGATTCTCGCCAGCTTCCAACTCCAAACGGATTCGTGGTAGCTATCAAGCCGAGTTTAGCGAGGTTATCAGAATCTTTTTCACCTTCACAGATATAAACGGTGCCATCACTGTTTACAAGCTCATGAAACCGATAGGGTACATATACTTCTTTACTGACACCATAATGGTATTCATCGGTTCTTGCCATACGACTTATTTCGTTTGTTCCTTTGTGTTTTACCTTACAAATCTGATAAATGCATTTACCATGCTTATTTGTATAAGGATAAATTTCTAAAACATTAAAAGGCCAACCATAAAATAAATCACTACACTTCAAACCTACATTTTTTAAAATATCTTCAGTTTTACAACCTGCATGGCAAAATAATAATATCTTGTCATTCGGCTGATTGGTTATTGAAAGACTCGGCTTATTATCATCATGTGATGTACATGTAGTTTGCTAAGAATTTTCACTTGTCTGCTTGGCTTCAGGAAATTTGGAAAGGACTTTTCTGATTTGGCTTTTTTTAATTTTAATTGTAAAACACCTGCTTTCAGTTTTAAGTAGTGGAAACGATAGATATATAAACCAAAGCGGCAAAAAAAACTCCCAACATGCCCGCTATCGAATTAAAATGATATTTATGCTCTCATATCTATTACTCTGGACCTCCTTACTAAAAAGAAAATGGGAGATCCCATTTATGAAATCTCCCAGTGTGATTTGATATAGTGAACGTTCAGAACCCTTTTACAAAGTTTTCTGTCAGTTCCCCTGGCATGTCGCTGTTTCAGTTAATTTTAAAGATCCTACTCCAATAGTTTCTTTATTGATTCCCTGAACATTTTACCTTATTTTTGTGTAATAAAAATCCTATATAAAACCTATATTTTATGAAAAACTAAATTATTATTTTTTAATAAGTTTAGAGAAAACATTTTATTGTTCTGTTTAACAACGCCGCTGTTCGAGTTGATTCAATGGATACGTGTCTTTCAAATGTGATATTTCACTGCTTATCAAGCATATACGCAGTAAAATTGAACGAATAGCATACATAAAATACTTGATAAAATAACTTGGAAGTTATATCTATCTTTATAAACGAAATTATTGTAAACTTTGACTACTCATAAACGTGATATGGGGAATCCCGATTTAAAGTTATTAGTGCAAAAAAATAAGTCGCTAAAGTATCAGAATACGCATGAGGCTCTAATTTATCAGAGTTTCTATTGAATAACACAACGTTTTCTGTTAAGTCAACTACAGTAATGGGAAATCAATCATTATTAGGAAACCATAAGGATGGTGATAAGAGATGGATGAAAGCTTTCGGCAAATTCTGCAATACTTCAAATTAGTCCCACAAAAACCGAGCATAAAAAGTATCGTTGTAGTTGGTATATTTTGTCTTCTTCTTTTAATAATAGTGGAAATACACAATTTTAAACGCCGTTATGAACAAAAGAAAAAATATCATAACCTGGTTAAGAAACTAATCGTTGAAGCCAAAGAAAAGGGACTTAATGAAGAAGAAATCGATGCTCTTACAATGATTGCCCATATACAATATATTAAGAATCCCCTTTCACTTATAATCTCTCAAACTTCATTTGAGAAAGCCCTTGACACTATGCTCCATAAAAAGAAGAATATTTTTATTGAGCATAAAACTTCAAGATTGATCAATATCTATCTTGCGATACGGCGGAAACTCTTTTTAGTTTTACCCGGGGAAAATTTTTATCTTGTGTCAAGCCGTCAAATTCCAGCCGGTAAAACTGTATGGATAAAGAGGACCGGCAATCAGGGTGAAAACCCGCTGGGATTTATTGTTCAGGCTGTATCTAAGACTGGATTGGAAGTGCGCGGCGGAAGCAGTAAGGAGTATTCGAAGATGTTTTCAACGGGAAACTCGGTTGAAGTAATGTTCCGCCAGAAGGGAAATATCAAGTACATTTTTAATACTACCGTCCTGAGACAATCCAGCGACGATCCTTCTGTATACATGCTTGATCACGTTCCGGAGATGAGATTATCCCAGGAGGATGAGAATTTCAGAGTTGCAACTCATATTTTATTTCAATATACCGAAGTATCTCATTCATCAAATGAATACAAGAAATTCTTCGAAAGCGAAAATCACGATGAAATGCTTACTCGTACTGGGATTTTGCATGATATTTCACCGGGCGGACTGACTTTCACGACATTATCACGGATTATTGTGGATGATGGACTTTACATTGAAATTGACATACATACGGAGGGAAAATACTTATACCTGAAAGCCATTGCACGCTCAGTTAAAAGGGAAACACAAGAATTGCCTTTCCTTGTGCAGGCAGAGTTTATTAATTTAACGGAAGATCAACGTAACACATTGGTAAAGCACTTTAATACTATCCAGCTTTCTGAGTCAAATGAAAATGCATCAGGTGTACGAGACAGTCTTTAATCTGACACCCTCATGATTTTCGTGATGTGTATGTAAGGTAAAGTGTATTAATTTCTCTTTCGAAATATAAGGTTTACTATGTCACACCACCCTGGCGGCGGACTACACGGAAACAGACGATAGTATCATTCACCAGGAATCACATCGCGAAGAAGCATGATTTCCTGATTGTCCTGCTTATTGAGATTTGAAGAGTGAGAAGCTATATTTTGAACAGCTGTCTCAAGATTCCCGCTTATGCATTTGATGAAAGGAATAATACCTTAATACAATTCCACCTGCGATGCTACTTCGAAAGGGAGAAAATATAATGAAACATATCACTATTTTCGCCTGCTTTTTTTCTTCTTCTCATGCTATTCTTCGAAACAATATATTCGGATGAAATTCCTGAATTGATTACTGACCGACCTGATCAGACCGAATCGAGTGTGATTGTTTCACCGAAATGTGTGCAAATAGAATCGGGTGTGATGCATTCCGGTATGCCTGCCAATCTCATTGACGGGGGTTTTACCTATAAAGTATGCAGTAATTTTCAGCTCGATATCGCTGGAGGTGTCGGACTCTCGGAAGAGGCGGAGGACTGGTTTCTTGGAGCTGGATTCAGCTATCGAATACCACGTTAAAGAATACTACCCGCGAAACAATAGATCGGAATCCTGATTGATTGCTAACCGAACTTTATAATCATACCATATGGTTATTTTTTATGGTCGGGGTGGTGAGATTTGAACTCACGGCCTCATGCTCCCGAAGCATGCGCGCTAACCGGGCTGCGCTACACCCCGACTGATCAAAAAAGCAGCTTAACGACAACAAAACCGAGTATCAAAAGAACAACGAACGCTGCTGATAGAATATTAAAATAGCGGTCGATAAAATCCTTTATATTCTTTCCGAATTTCCATATGAGCGCCGATACGATGAAAAATCTCGCACCGCGCGATACTGCGGAAACCACGATAAAGACAGGGAAATTCATGCCGAATGTTCCCGCGGCAATTGTAAAGACTTTGTACGGTATCGGCGTAAATCCCGCAATACCGACAAACCAAACATCGTACCGCAAATACATTTCCTTGACCAATGCGAATTTATCTAAAAAACCATAAAAGTCAAGTATTTTATATCCGAGAAGCTCAAAAAACATCATACCGATGTAATAACCGAGCATACCGCCCAGGACAGAACCGGCAGTGCATATGGATGCGAACCTGAATGATTTCGCCGTTGCTCCGATTGCGAGAACGATGAGTAATACATCGGGAGGAATCGGAAAAAACGAAGATTCGGCAAATGCCAGAATAAACAAAGCAGGTATGCCATAGGGTGTATTAGCCCAGTGAAGAACCCAGTCATACAGTCTTCTGTGGATACCCGGCTTATTCATTCATCCATCCCTGTTTCCCGATAAGCGGAACGAATGTACAGCCGCATACGTCTCTTTTTTCAATAATTTTTTCGCCTTTTTCAATGACCTGAAGGCGTTGAGAAACCCTGTCGCCAACCGGAATAACAATCCTGCCGCCGAAAGAGAGCTGTTCAATCAAATGCTCAGGCACAGCCGGGGCGCCCGCGGTTACCACAATTCCTTCGAAGGGGGATTCCTCTTCCCAGCCGATACTCCCATCACCAACCTTACATGTAACGGATGAAATTCCGAGTTTTTTTAATATTTTCAGGGCTTTTTTAGACAGTGCCCCGTATCGTTCAATGGTATATACCCTGTACCCCATAACCGCAAGAATTGCAGTCTGGTATCCTGAGCCGGTGCCGATTTCAAGGACTTTCTCCTCTTCTCTTGCCTTTAATTCCTGACAGAATAATGCAACGATATAAGGCTGTGAAATTGTCTGGTCATGTCCGATGGGGAGCGGGTGATCACCATAAGCCCTCGGCCAGAATGCCTCGTCAATGAATAAATGGCGCGGCACCGTACCCATAGCTTTCAGAACACGTTCATCTTTGATTCCCCGATGTATGAGCTGCTCTTTTACCATGCGGGCTCTGGCTACTTCATAATCCACCGATGGGGTTTCTCCCTTGAGTAGTTAGCTATCATCGATACATGGTGAGCGGAATTTTTCGCTTTATCCGTCACATTTCCAGCGATTGATAGTGGCTGTTTGCTGACAGCTTTAACGGTTACATTTCATTTATTCGAAGTTCCATGACCGGAGTTCTTCAAGAAAATGTTGTGCGGTCATGTTAAGATAAATGGGCGTTATGGAAACATTTCCGCGTTCAATCGCTGCGAAGTCGCAGTTGTTATCGCCGATCCACTTCTCAACCTGTCCGCCGATCCAGTAATAGGGTTTGCCGCGCGGATCGATGTTTTCGATGACTACTTCCCGGTACGAACGTCTGCCGAGATTGGTTATTTCAAAACGTTTTCCAGTCCATTGACCCGGCAGGTTCACATTCACGAACACCCCTTCCGGAAGGGAATGTGCCATGATAGTCTTCGCAATCGTAACAACTACTTCAGAACTCCATTCAATATCGGTATTTTCAGGATCAACGTGTGAAACAGAGACAGCCGGTACGCCTAAAACTGTCGCTTCCGCTGCGCCAGCGACCGTACCGGAGTAGAGCACATCATCACCTAAATTTGCGCCGCTGTTTATCCCGGAAATTACAAGATCGGGTTTACGATCCAGGAGTCCCTTGAGAGAAAGCATGATACAATCCGTGGGAGTACCGTCTACCGCCATCGTCCGATCGTCAATCTTATTCACCCGAAGCGGCCTGTTCAACGTGAGAGCATGGCTCGCTGCGCTTTGTTCACGGTCGGGAGCTACCAGAACAGTATCCCACACATTATCAATGTGCTTTCTGAGCACACGGGTGCTTGAAGCAAGAATACCATCGTCATTTGTCAAGAGTACGAGCTTTTCCATGTCTCAATCACAAAAAAACCAAATGAGCAGCACAATACCATCTGCTCATTCGATAGAATAATTGGTCGGGGTGACTGGATTTGAACCAGCGACTCCCAGCCCCCCATGCTGGTGCGCTACCGGACTGCGCCACACCCCGACTGTAAGAATCAACGTTTCGTATATGGTGGACAGGCGATTCGAACGAACGGCCTTTGACTCTGGAGGCACGATATATATTATTTCACGTTACTTCACTCAAACACCAAGTTACAAAGATTTTTCACGTGCGTTTTCTCATCGCTTCACTTCAATCACCCTCTTTTTGCGTGATCAAACAGAAACGATACAAAACGAGCTATCCGGGTATATTGTGTACTAAATGTACATTAATTACGCCGGGAAAGCAAGAGCGAATTTTTCTCTATACTCCCGGTTGGAAGGGAAAAAGAGAGGAAAATGCCAAACGTCGGTTCCGGGATGATATAATCTCTAAACGGTCTCATTCGTAGAGCAGGAAATCCGCTCCTGATACTGTCAATTTCATGGTCGTACGGGGATTTCATACTCGACGTATGTTCGTTTATCTACTAAGTGAGTACCCGAGTACCACTCGTCTTTATAAAAAACGCAGAAATTATATTCTATGCCTTCCGTTAAACCATAAACGGTTATAATCCCATCGACCATATACCCGATATATTTTTTTGAACCGTTCTCTTCCACATATATTCCCCGGTTCGGTCTCATTCTCTCTTCGGGATTATCTACATCATATACTTCGACAACAAAAGTTACCGCTTTCCCCGGGATAACAACAGGTAATTCGATATCGGCGCCGCATAAATCAGAAACGGTAACATCTCCGACAAGATCCGATCCGTACCAGGCCTCAATAATGACAGGAGTATTTCTCGGGGATTTGGGAAGACGGACAAAAGGATCGGACGAAAGAACATTTTTTCCAAGCGATGAGAAGTATGTTTTATCGCTCAGTTTCTTGATTTTTACGTCCACAGCGGTAAACCCACCGACAACACGAATCGTTAAACCGTTTTCACAGAGTTCACTGACATCGTCCTCCCATCCTCCTGTCCAGTATGAAAAATGGGTAACAGAGAATTGAACCTCGAAATTTTCGTTGAAATCCGGACCTATGGCAATACCATCTGTTTCATATATCCATGACGCATTTTCTTCTTCATAATACCAGATTGGAATACTATCTCCATTCTTTACGAGCGTTTTTGTGTCAGGATTAACGGTATCACCGGGAATTTGCATGAAGACTTCCACAGGTTTGTCGAACGTTTTCGCTTTATTCCCCGTTTCATCGGTTATTTCCACTGAAATAAATCCTGCAGGGACAAAGACCACGTCCTTTGATTCGTTCGATTTTGTTATGCTGGTAAATAATCCGCTGGGGAAAGCATTTAAAGATTCTTCTGATTTATTATTGAAATGGGTAATGTCTGTTTTTAATTTTCCTTTCAGGATGTTACCTGTTTCGTCTTTTATTACGGTGCCCGGAGAAATATTCAATGATGTTTCGGTTATGGTGACAGGGTCCGGATCAGTTTTCACAACAATAGCTTCCGTAACCTGACCGTTTACGTTTGCGGTTCCTTCAGAATCTGTTTTTGTCGTAACACCTTCCGGAGGATTATCATGTTGTACAAGAGCAAGGATAAATGTTTCGCCGGTAGCACTTATTTTAATTGACATACTGCTGGCAATATAACCCTCTGAATCGGCAACAATCGTTACAGTAAGCGGATTCTCCCGGGGAAACGGGTATTTTTTCGAAACCGCAAAAGTAAAGAATCCTGATTTTGATGTAAAAGATGTCCGGAGGGTTTCTGTTACATCGGTAATAGCGTTTTTATCGGGGCCCATAATGGTAATGTGTACGCTGTCATTAAAATTACCAACTATTTGCTGGTTCGTTCTGGCATCGATAACCTCAACGGTTACCAGTGTTAAAGGATCTTCATTTAAGAGTACCCGGACACCCTCGGTGGGGCTTTTTATATCGCAGCTAAAGTACATCAGCGATACCGTCAATCCAAGAAGTAATGCTGCATATGAAACTGTTTTTGTTATAATCATGAAATACTATCCACCTATAAAAAGTTTGTATTTACCTGGGATTTATCACCGGATAGAATGGAAACCGGTTCGTTCATGCCGAAACCGGGTATATTTTTTACATTTGCCGCGGCGGTATACTCATCACACTCAAGACCATTGCGACTCAATAAAAAATTGATATTCTTGGGGAATATCCTCAGCCAAACGACCTCATTTCCCCTCTGTCTATTCCTGCGGCAGCTTTTGTAAGATAATACATACTTTCGTTTGAACAAAGGCATGTATACATAAGAATGAATAATCTAATTCTCATGAGGGTTCCCTGGATATGTTTCGTTTCCATCTCACATGAGGTATCGAATAGCTTCTTTAATATCAATCATTAAGCCACATAAAAATACCCTGTCATTGGGTTTCAATACATAATCACCTCTCGGTATAAGAAATGTATTCGATGACTCATCGTAAATGCAGGTTATGGTACATTTTCTGGGGAATCCTTCATAGCAAACAATCTCAGCGATCGTTTTTCCCACACATTGTGCTTTTTCGGAAATATCGAAGTTGCAAATATCTACATCACCGAAACTGATTACTTTTCTTAATTCGGGGCTCCCGATGTTTACCATGATCTGGTCAATGAGAAATTTGGCGACATTAGCAATATTTTGAATGCCAATCGTTTTCAAGACATCCTCATACTTTGGATCTTCCATTCTCACAATAATATGCGGCACATCGAAATGTTTTGCAAGCATAGCAAATGCAAGGTTGTCTGAATCGTTACCCATTACTGCAACGGCGACATCACATCGGTCGATACCTGCACTTTCGAGCGTCTCAATATCGGTTGCATTGCCCTGTATGGTGACAGCCCCGTACTTGGCAAAAATCTCCTCACATACCTCAATATCTGTATCTATTGCCACAACATCGTGTTTTAGTTCCACTAATTCTTTTGTTATTCCTTTACCTATAAAACCACCGCCACAGATTAATATATACATAACATCTTCTCCGGTTAAAACAAGTACTGGTTAATGATCACTCAAATATTCAGGTAAGTTTAATCTTATCAAAGTGTAAGCCGTCTCTTTTCACTTCCACGCCTTATAGTCTAAAATCAAAAGGACAGGAAGTATTTCGAGACGCCCCGCTAACATTCCGAATATATAGGTCAATTTCACAATCGCCGGAAGCTCAGACATCTGCTGTACGCTTATATAGCAGGGACCAATATTTCCCATAGCCGAAAACATTCCGGAAAAAGCCTCCCAGCTTCCGAGATTGGTAAACAGCGCAGTAATAAATCCACCAATCAAAAGCAGAAATAACCAGCCAAAGAAAAGACCCGTGACTCTTTTTATTTCTGAGTCCGGTATAATTTTACGATCGATAACCAGCTCAAAAAACGCCTTTCTCGGCATCCTGAGTTTCCTGATTTGAGCTGAAAACGCTTTAAACATTATTGTTATTCTTGCAACCTTGACGCCGCCTCCGGTGGAACCTACACATCCTCCGATAAACATCAGAACAAGAAAAATCTGTTTCGATAATGCGGGAAAGAACGCTTCATTTATATCGGTTGTTCCGAATCCCGTGGTTGTTATAATCGACACGACTGTAAAAATCGATTGTCGAAAATTATTTTCAAGATTGTCTAACGAGAAGTCTGAGAAATGAACATAATGATCTGCCAGGATGAAAACACATGATACTACTATGATAATCAGGAAGTTGCGTAGTTCGGTATTACTGCTGACCTCTCTCATTTTTCCTGTCAGTATTTTGTAATGCAGCAGGAAATTTATACCGCCGAGAAGCATGAAAAAAGTAATGATATACTCAATTGTTTTCCAATGAGCGAACCCAGCCCTGTGATAATAGTCGATACTCGCGTTATATGGCGAAAAACCTCCTGTCGAAAGAGTGGTTAAGCTATGGCACAGCGCATCAAAAAAACCGACTCCCAGGAATTGTAAAGCCACTATTTCGCAAAAAGTGAGGAGTATATAGAGAGACCATAATATGATTACTGTTTTGAAAATGCTGGGGGTTGGACGCGATATCTCGATTTTATGAGATTCTGCAGCAAAAAGCTGAAAATAGGATTGGTTAGAACGGAATGAAATAGCCAGGAAAAAAGTTAGTATCCCTAATCCGCCAAGCCATTGAATAAAACTTCTCCAAAATAGTATGCTCCTGGGCAGAATTTCAATATCTGTGAATATCGTTATTCCGGTTGTTGTAAATCCGCTTACCGTCTCAAAATAAGAATTTAAAAAAGATGATCCTGCACCGATATAAAACGGAATACAACCGAACAATGACAGTATAATCCATGCCATACCGCATATGAGTATGCTCTGTATATAATATACAACTCCCGGTTTGAAAAACTTCCACAAGAAATACCCGACAGCAAAACACAATAAGGATGGAATGACAAAAGCCTTTATTTGTGCGTACTCATTATAGATAAGAGCGAATATAAGCGGTGTTAAGAGAAGAAATCCCTGAATAAGTATCAAGGGTCCTAAAAGGTGGAAAATGGTATGAAAAGTATATGAACGCTTCACCTCATAACCTTTTTATAAAAAAGAGAAGTATATCGTTTTATTTTACATATTCTTGCAATAATAGCAATATATTTATTTTTTGTCAATTATATTGTGAAGTGCGGTTATCTATGCATGAATTGTAAAAACATCCGAAATATCAAACAGCAACTTAAGCGGGCGCGTGAAAAGACTTTTTTACCACCCTCTTACACTTACAATAGTATACACACTTTTTGTTCATGAAATCAAATCTTTTTTGTTGAAGAGATTGTTGATAGGGATTACATTATAACAGTCCCGATACCAGATAACAGTCCCGATACCAGCTTTTTATTAATGTACTGAAAAAAACAAAGTATACATAAGCTTTCATTACGAGAGGAACGTTTTTTATGGAAATCAAGAAATCTATCGAACGAATTCCCGGAGGTATGATGGTTGTGCCATTAATCCTTGGCGCACTTTTTAACACCTTTTTACCCGAGGCTCTTGAAATAGGCGGTTTCACAACCGCACTTTTTAAAAATGGTGCAAATGCGCTTATTGGTGCGTTCCTTGTCTGTATGGGTGCAGGAATGAACTTTAAGGTTGCCCCGAAAGCACTAAAAAAAGGAACGGTAGTAACCCTTTCAAAATTCGCAGTAGCTGTTCTGTGCGGACTTTTTGTCGATAAGCTGTTTGGCCAGAGTGGTTTTTTCGGTCTTTCGGCTCTTGCTGTCATCGCAGCGATGGAAAATACAAACGGCGGTCTCTATGCCGCCCTCACCGGGGAATTCGGCGATGAAACCGATGTCGGTGCGATTGCAATCGTTTCCATAAACGATGGTCCTTTTTTCACAATGATTGCGCTGGGAACCGCAGGCCTTGCAAATATTCCCTTCATGTCCATGGTTGCCGTTATTATCCCGATTCTAATCGGAATGATTCTTGGAAACCTGGATGAAAAAATGAAAGATTTTTTAATGAACGGCGGTCATGTGTTCATTCCCTTTTTCGCATTTGCCCTGGGCGCCGGAATAAATTTCGGAATGCTTATAAAAGCAGGTTTTCCCGGTATTTTGCTTGGGATAATGACCACTTTTCTCGGCGGTTTCTTTAATATCCTTGCAGACAGAGCTACGGGGGGAAGCGGTATTGCCGGCGCTGCAGCTTCCAGTACTGCCGGGAATGCTGTTGCAACGCCCGCAGCAGTTGCCTTAGCTGATCCGAGCTTACATTCTTTGTCCCTTATTGCCACCTCACAGGTGGCTGCATCAACCATTACGACGGCTATAATGACACCCATTCTCACATCATTTATTGCAAAAAGACATAAAAATAAAAAATCTACTGAATAATAAAAACCGTTCATTCCTGTCAGGAAAAGTCTCTGATATAAAAAAAACAAACTTACGTGACGCACTATCATTATCTGAATTACTATTATCATTCCATAATGGTTGTGAAATTGCAGTGATATTTTATAAGCTGAGAAAACCGATTCCGCGTTCATTATAGTATAGAAAAATTCAAAAGGCAGAGTATTATGAAGGTAAAACTTGCCGTTATTGCTGACGATTTCACCGGTTCGAACGATACCGGCCTCCAATTTGCCAAAATGGGCCTGGAAACGGGAGTTATCATCAATCCCGGTACTATCGATACGGCATTGGAGGAACTGCATGTTGTGGTAGTGGATACCGAAAGCAGGTTCGATAGCAGGGAAACGGCTTTTAAAAAAGTGTATCAGATTACCCGCAGATTAACCGGGAAAGGCCTATCCCTTATCTACAAGAAGATTGACTCAACAATGCGAGGTAACATCGGTGCTGAAATCGACGGTGCGATTGAGGGGACAGGTGCTAAGGCGGCCATTGTAGTAGCGGCTTTCCCTGCGGTCGGACGCACCACCAGAAACAGCATCTGCTATGTTAACGGAATACCGTTGGAGCAAACGGAAGTGAGTAATGATCCGAAATCCCCGGTTGTATCTTCACATATTCCAACTATTATAACCATGCAGTCGAAAAGAAAAGTTGCCGGTATCCATGTAGAAGATGTCCGTAAGGGATGTATGGAAACTTCGGGAAAAATAATGAATCTCCTGGATGACGGCGCTGAAATAATAGTTGTTGATGCGGTAACCGACAATGATCTTTCTACTATTTCGCAGACTTTACCGCTCGTGCATGAAAAAGTTGTGCTGGCAGGTTCAGCAGGTTTTGCCGAACACATAGCAGAATCCTTTTATCGTAGTACGCCTCCGGAAAAAGGATTTAGACCCATCCTTATCGTAACAGGAAGCATGAGCGAAGTAACAGCGAACCAGATTTCATATGCATCGGGGGAAAAGTATATTCGGGTTATCGATGTAAACCTTCAAGCCCTCTTTACCGGAAGAGAGGAAGAGGAAAAACGCCGTATTATTAAGGAGGCCAACTGTCTTATTGCCCAAAAGAGAGACATTGTTATACGGACAGCCCCTCCGCGAAAGGATGGGGAAACGGCGCGAGGCTCTGAAGCAAAAAAGGGATTGGATTCTTTCAAAACCAGTGAACATATAGGACAGTTTCTCGGATATATAACCGGAGAAATATGCAGTGATGTGGAATTGAAGGGATTGCTTCTTATCGGTGGCGATACCGCTATCAATGTAGCTCGCATGATGAATGTATCGGGTACTATTATTAAAGACGAGGTGCTTCCGGGAATTCCCTGCGGATATTTCATAAGCGATACCTTTGGCGCTATGCCCGTAGTAACCAAGGCGGGTGCTTTCGGTGAAAAAACCGCAATCGTGAAAATAATAGATTTTTTGAGGAGACGTTAAATGTCATTGAATAGTATCGGTTGCCTGGGAGTTTTAAACCAAATAGATACGATACACTTTCAACTTCTACAAACCGGTTTTTAATGATTTTCTAAAATTTTCCATGTATACGGTTTTCTTTTCTCCACTATTGCCTCTCGTCTCCCGAAATATGCTTCATCAGACTAATTCCTCATAAGAACGTTATAAGTTCCTTTACTGTTGATACATTTCGTAAAAGTGGTGGGCAATGGGCGATTCGAACGCCCGGCCTTTGGCTCAGGAGGCCAGATGAATACCCTGCCCACTATTTATCTTATTTTTTCTGTATTTCCCGTATGCACCATGTTTTCGGGCTTTCAATTTCCCCTTGTGTCCCGCGCTGTTTTATTATACTTGTTACTTGGTGGGCATAGTGGTGGGCAGAACGGCATTTGGCTTTGAACTTTGACTTTTATTCTGCAACGCTAAATATCCATACAAAGGAAACGAGAGCATCATGCCGAGCAGGAAACGATTTAAGACAATCTACCCCGGCGTTTTCTATGTAGAATCTACATCAAAATTGACCGGAAAGCAAAAAAAAGTTTATTTTATCATGTACCGCAAGGACGGTAAAAAAGTCGAGGAAAAGGCAGGCTGTCAACATAAGGATGCCATGACCCCCGCCAAAGCATCGTTGATTCGCGCTGATAAAATCACTGGGAAGCTCCCTCCGAATAGTGAGCGCCGGGCAAAAGCTCGCGAGCGGGTGACGTTAGATTTTTTGTTTGATGAATTTGTGAGTCACAAACAAGAAACTTTGATGGATCAAGTTTTACCATCATGATGGATTGCTTCTGAATCCTTTGAAGCATTTGGATGAAGTTTTCTTGCGTGATTGGAAGTACATATGATAGTTGACAATCAGAGAGCTTTACTATACCTCCTCGCTTCAATACGTTCTTTCCAAGAAACATCAGTAGCCCATCCAGCGGCAATTTCCCTTTGAGCAAGACCACACTCAACCGTCTTGCCAAGGAATGAATTGTAAGGTGGACAGAAGGTTGCCCTTCTGGTCTTCAATCAGGAATGGACGTGGAGGAATGTAACGGTCATTGTAGAATTGTCGTGGTACCGGCATTAGGTTACCACTAAGATTATACTGGTAACCAGTAAATACTACCCCCTTTTGCGGGACATCTTCCAAGACTTGTCACCAAGGAAGTTTAGTGTCGGGAGTAAAGAGAGAAAGATGTGCTCATTTATCAGCACGCTCCTTAATCCTCAAAACAAGATCTCCACGTTCGATAAAAAACCTCAAGAATATCACCAGAATTCAAACGCAAACTTTTAGCAAGGCCTCTCGGAAGACTAACTTTGAACTGACCATTGGATTTCTTAAACTGAACGCGAACAAGATTATCAGCAAGACGCGGACGTCTCTCAGAACGCCTGGAACTATCAAGATTAGATGTTTCAACCATAATGAAAAGCATGTATAAACTTATATATAAAGCTCAGAACTGTCCGGTTAAATTCTGTTGATTGCTTTATGAAAAGCCCCCTTCTTGTCCTTCCTTCCCCCAAAGGGGGCAGGAATATAATTTCTTATTTCACAAGTAGTTGCCCCCTCCGGGGGAAAGTCGGGCGTAAGCCCGGAAAGGGGGCGAAAAAAACAAACATGCTAATGAAGCAAATTATGTATCCATTAATTATCTTATAATTTGTAATTACTTGTCTTTAAATAGGTTTATATGTTTTAAAGTATAATTTTACCGGACACTACTATATAAAGCTATCGATTATTAGGGGAAAATCTGGGGAGGGGCGATAAGTCTAACTTACTACCACACATAATTACATAACTTATTGATCTTCTTGCGGTTCTAGTTGTTGAAAGAAATTGTCAATTTCAGATTTGCTCACTTCCAGCTTTTCAAGAATCTCTTTAAAGTTATTTTTTACAATATCAGGTTTAGTGCCAAGCAACGCCATTGTGGCTGGTGAAGGTTGTTTTATTTTTTCATCACCGGGGAAACCTATCTGGGCTGTACGACACATGTAATCACCAAGTTCCACAATTCGAGCCAGCTTCCGATTGTATCCCTGACTGCCCATGGGATCGTGGTGGTACGTGATTGCCATATTGAGGTTTTCCGGTAATCCCCAGAGTTCACAAAGAAAATTACCAATAATCGCATGATCTGTATTGAGGATCTTTCGCTCCGCAAAGATAATCCGTGTTTTCTTTTCGGCAGCCAACTGAACTACAGCATGATACTTATCCGGAAAATATAAGATAAGCAGTATCTTACCGATATCATGGAGAAGCCCAACGAGATAAGAAATTTCCGGCCGTTCGATAGACATCCTTTCGGAAATGAATTGACAGGCTTTTGCCGTACCAATCGAATGGTACCAGAGATCTCTCAGATCACTCTTGTCGTTATTTTCACTATCTTGAAAAAAATGAACGGTGCTGATAGTCGATATCAGTTCCTTGAGGGTACTAAATCCAAGTATTACAACAGCCCTCTGTACAGATGAGATGTTTGTTGAAGAACCATAGTAAACCGAATTCACGATTTTTAATACATTGACCGTCAGTGCAGGATCATGTTCGATTATCTCAGCAATATTCTTGGCGCTTGATGACTTATCGTAGACGACCCGGATTACCTCAGCAGCGATAGCAGTTGATGTCGTAAGCTTTGACTCGATGTCACGCTTTAATTCTTCAATAAATCCATTCACTATTACCTCTTACACTTCATATATGAAATTATCTCGTGATATAATACAGATCATTAGTAATTAAGCAAATATATTAATTTTCTTCACTTAAAAGTTTTATTTACAATAGCACTGATAAGTGTATTCCCTTTTTTAAAAGAAGTGCAAAAATAAGTTTATTGTGCGTAAATTATAAGAGTTGTGAAAAATACCTGATCAATAAAAAAACAGTATTGTTATTATTACTGCCAGAAACCGCGCTTAAAAGTCCCAGAATCTACTATTTCATCCTAAATCATATCTTAAGCGAAAATAATTGATAAAAACAATTTGAATTTATTTACAAACATACAAAGTAAATACAATCAAGAAAGGTTATCACTTTTTACTCTATAATGTTTTATCATATCATTAACCCACCTGCCAGCAATATCCTTACAGCCCAGCCCGAATGCAAGAGCCAACCCAAAACACACTGCACCGAAGAAAATATTGAATGCCGTGGAAACGCCAGAGATGCCAAGCTGCCTGAGAGCAACTGTGATTGTGAATATTACAACAGCATACTTTGTGATGGTACTAAGAAATACTTGCCTGCGGTAAATCTGCGTTTGAAGTGGCTGTCCGAACAATACCGCTCAAAACATTTGCAAAGAAAAGACCTAAAACGAGGATAATAATCGCCCCAACCACTTTGGGAAGATATTGCTACAGTTCATCAAGGCCCTGAGCTGCAATGGTGAGACCAATGGCATTCACGACGCTTATAAGTATCCAGAAAAGAATGATCCAGTATATGAAAGTTCCCACTAACTGTGCTGGAGTATGCTTAACGTTCCCTTTTGCAAGTAATCCTGTCCGGCTTTCTCTGCAGCAATGTCAAATTTTACATACAATAAAAATTTCCTGATCGTCCACTGCATGACCCATGCAAAAATCCAACCACCAACGATTATCACAAGAATTTTATGTAAATTAGGAATATAAAATTCCAATTGAACCATTAGGTTTCTCGGATCATACATTAATTCATACATTGCTATACACCCCTTGTTGAGTTAGAGATTATAGGTTAAAATTGTCTTTCGTTTCTTTTACTATCAAGTTCTTTTTTTCCAAATCTGATAAGTCAAGATGCATAGACATTACAGATGCTTAATGTGTTTTTTCAATTGCCTCAATGATCACATTAACGTCATTACCTTCATAACTTACAGATAATTTTTCTTCTTCCAGTTTTTTGTATTTTCCAAATACTTTCTCTTTTCTACAACATGGAGATGTTAAATTTCTATTTTCATCAGTTGAAAAACTATGAAGAAAATTGCCGGCAATGATGTTTGCCGTTTCTTCTAAACAAAATTGTATAACTTTTTCATCAACTTCAGTTTCACAAGTTCCGAGCAGATCCACAGCCATTTTTATAGCAATATCCTCATGACAGCTGAATGTAATGAGATAATCGGGATTTCCAGTAATACCAATGTATATTGAACATCCCTTATTATTTTTCCCATCAGTTAGAAGAAAAAACATCATCTCCACAACTTTAAAAATCGCTGTCTTCAGGTTCTTGAGTATTAATTCCATTTGCAACAACTCCTAAAAGTCTGGTGATAAACTCTCATAAGCTGTCAAGGGTCAGCGCGAAGCGTTGATTTACAAGCCCTTGACAGCTCATTATCCCGAAAGTATGAGTTTATCACCACGTTTCTAAGGCATTACAGATAATATTTCTAATATCTTCAGGTTTGAATGGTTTTGTTATATATCCGGTAAATATATAGACAGGTCACCGCCACTCGGATAGTTAAGAAATATTAAGAAACAGCCAAATGATTGCTAACTCATATTCTTATAGAAATCTGGCAACATAAAAAAATGTTACTTTAGGAGGACTTAGTCGTTAGCCAATTCAATTTGACGCTTATACATATATTGAGTAATCATTGACCGTTCTTTCTCATCGATAATAATAAATTCCAAATCATACATGTACCGTTCCTTTCTCCGCTGCGCTATGACTAACGGAGAAGATATCACTTTCCCTTCGGATAATTCAAAATTGGCAGCAAAACACGTATTCTCAGGAATTCGTTCTTCAGCGAATACGATCATCCTGACACGGCTCAGTTCGAGAATTTTCCCTTTTATTATATCACCCGTGTACTGGAACGACGGATCTATCAGGCTCAACTCTATCGGCAGTTTCGGTGCAATAGAAAAGTTTTTCTTTGAATGAATGATGCTTGCTTCCTCGTTATAGCGAACAAACAACATTCCATTTTGTTTGTTTACCCCTTTGACCTCAGTTTCAAAGATAGCTTTCCCTGTATTGGGTGTTTTAAGAAGAACCTTCATGCCCGGCTTAACAAGAAAAACCTCCCCATTCATATGCGGTGCTTCAATAGCAATCTTACCGGTCGTTTCATACCCCAACGAATAAGTGTGGGAGCTCTTATACTGTATTGTGAGATTTTCATCATGTAGTTCGACATAGAATTCTTCCGATATTTTGTTTTTTTCAGTTGTAATGTTACGGTTGCGGTTAATACTCCCCAGATTGTTCGTCTGCGCTTCTGAAATGATCCGTTTCATGATGGAATGTCTGATAATATCAAGTACGTCCTTCCCTCTGCTCATGATGAGATTCATTCCACATAAACTGCAATATCGCGATTCATCATTGTTCACGTATGTACATGAAATACATATATTAATATTTTCTAATTCGGCTGATTTATCCGTAAGAGTCTCGATAGTATTGTAACTTTCCACAGCTATTTGGGAAGTAGGATATGTGTTAAACAATTCATTGATTTTTAAACAATTATATTGATTATTGATCGTATTGGCGGGAGATGTCAATCGCAGTTCGCCACCATAACTTTTCAGCGACTCATTTACCGATAGTAACAGCGACAGGCCAGCGCCGTCTATGAAGCTGACATTGGCAATATCCAGGACGATTTTAAAAATACCATCAGAGACAATGTTTGAAAAAATATCACGATATATCTGTAAATTCTCGAATGAAATACTCTTTGATATATCAGAACAGACGATAACATCATCATACCGGATTAATTTATTTTTAAAAATTTCCTTGGCTTTCGGCTTTTCAGGTTTTTCGACAGACTTTTCATTTTTTTTCCTGCTGATTTTCTTAACTTCTTTTGTACTTACTATCTTCCGTATGCGGGTCAAAAGATCATTTGGGCTGAATGGCTTTACGATAAAATCGGTCCCGCCCGCCATAAGAGCATTGGTAATATCTTCTTTTGTCTTCTTCGCTGTCAGAAAAACCACCGGTATTTCTTTTGAAGATAGATTACGCTTGATTATCTTGCACGTTGCAAAGCCGTCAAAACCCGGCATCATAATATCAAGCAGTATCAAATCGGGCTTATATTCTTTGATCCTTTGGATTCCCTCACGACCGTTAACTGCCCCCAAAACGTCGAATTCGGTGCCATGCAGCGTAATTGTTACCAGTTCGCGGATCTCTTCCTGATCATCTATTATAAGAACTTTTTTCTTTACAGCGTCCATTTTCAACACTTCCTAAAATTTGAAATTTTTTCCCGCTATTTCTTCTATTATAGTTTTCTAATCCTGTTAATTTTCTATACGTCTATCAGCAATCTTTTCAATCGAGATATCAAATCTTGGGGGCTAAAAGGCTTCATTATATAATCATGAGCGCCTGCATTAATTGATTTTCAAGGTATATAGTAGTTTGTGAATTACTAAATACTATGCGTCATTTAAAAACAAGCATAGTCGATGTCTGATTTATATGTCCAATATATTCCTCCCCGTAAGTACTGAAACCGATTGTGGGAATATCCGTAAATAGCTTACCGTATGCATCTGTTATACCCTTACTTTCAAGTTCCAGAGTCCTTAGAATACAATGAAAGTTGATGATTGCAGAAATATTTCCCAATTCTTTCTTTTTATCATCAATCGCTTCTTTCGTGTCTTTCACAATATCTGTTGAGGTAAGCAGCGAAAGTTCCATTCCTTCCAACACATTACAATAAAATACCATTTTCTCGCCTTTAATCTGCTGCGGGCTTCGAACATAAGGTTCATCTCCAAACATCAGACCTACAGGATTGGACATAAAATAGTCCGGGGCTTTATCAACCGACGTTCCAATCGCTTCGGCATACACAACAGATGCGGGCCTGTTATTAAACTCGATAACTTCTCTACCTTCCACATTTACTTTCGTTGCAACAAGCGTTTTGTCAGTACCACAAAAGCTCTGGCTTTTGATTATATCAAATCCGATTTTCGGCTTAATCAGTGCGAGTAAAGCAGCATTGGTGTACGCTTTATTACCGGCAAATACAAATGTTTTTTCAAATTTTAAATCATCTCCGGCAGACCCACCTACGAATGTAACATTAGTCAAGTCGCCGATTCTGTCCATCAGTCTCTCCTCAGCACCGGATAAACCATCCACGAGAATTATACCTACATACTTTTTAAAATCCAGCTCGGCCATTGAGGTCCCATAATACACTCCAAATGCGGAGAATGCGGCTTCAACGTTATTCCCTTCTTTAATATTTTCAACAATCTCCACTTTTACATCCTCTATCGCATCAGAATTAAAGGCCATTGCGACGATAGAACGTTTCAGCATTTTGCCACTGACTATTTCACCAGCGGTTGAGCAGCCGAAAACAGTAGCTGAATTAAATGCATTCTGCATCTGCTGACTGAGATTTTCTTGGTCAAATACAGAAGAAGCAAAATAAAGAACCATTCTGGGATCAATATCAGTAAACTGTTCCTTAATATCCTCTATTGCATCATTAACATTTTCTTTAGTCGAATATGAAATTTTGACGTTCATTTTTTACCTCCACTTTTTTTTATACCTTGAATCCAAGATCCCTGGCTAGGCCCATTAATTTTCTCAAAACAACAGGATCATCTATAGTTTCATAGGTATATTTGGCTGGATTTATCCCCTTAAAAACAAGTTTTTTTCTTATATTTATAATTATTAATGGATCACCCTTTGCTTTCCGAACAATAATAGCTTCAATCACTTTTTTAATATTCCCTACTGTTTTCTGCACGGTTTCATCCTCAGTAATAATCTCATCCTCATTTTCTTTTTCAATATTTTGGGTTTCAATCTTAAACCCACAGTTAGAACAAAACTTCCCCGCATCATCTATCTTTTTTCCGCATTTTGGGCAAAACATGTTTTTAGCCCTCCTTATAGTAGTTTTTTAAAACCATATTCAGTTTACCATTTTAACTGGGTGATATAATGACCTGAACTTTATTCTTTTCAGGTTCCATCAAGTGCCTTTCCCTAGTGCACGGTCATACCGTTACTGATGCTATTTTTTAATCAATCTATAAGCTGCATTCTCAGTCGTGTCACTAAATCTTTTGGACTGAAAGGTTTTACTACATGATCTGAACCACCTGCATTAAGTGCCGCAGTAATGTCCTCTTTTGTTTTTTTTGCTGTTAAAAAAATGCTTGGAATATCCTTTGTAACAGGATTTCGTTTCAAAATTTTACACGTCATTAATCCATCGAAACCCGGCATCATGATATCCAGCAAAATTATATCAGGCTTTTTATCTCTTGCGATTTGAACCCCTTCACGACCATTCGAGGCCTCATAGAATATAAATTCTGATCCTCGTAAAGTAACATTCACAAGGTCACGAATTTCTTTATTGTCATCAATTGTAAGAAGTATTTTCTTTTCTGAATTCATAAACGGCAACCTTCGTTTTACCTTGCAATCGCTCTTTTTTTAAGAATGTTACACATTCAATTTGCATGATTGAGTATACTCTCTTCATCAAGTTTCGAAAAAAATTCCTGAATATCAGTGCTTATCCGGAGAAATTCCCGGGAAATTACCTCAAGGTTGTCTCTGATCTTGTCGGGAGAATTTCCGAGTATGGAAAGTGTTGCTTGAAAAGGCTTATGAATCAAATTATCTCCCGGATTGCCGAGTTTGGCTCTGCGACATACATAATCTGCAAGAGCTATAATCCGAACCTGCATCTGACAACAGCCCGGAGCCTCCGTAACATCGTGATGAAAGAGAATTACAGAGCTTATTTCCTTGGGTAAATTCCATAAATCACAGAGGATCTTCCCGATTATTGTATGATCAGTGTTCAAGAGTTTCCGTTCAGCAAGAATTACACGGCATCTTTTCTCTGCAGCTAAGTTTACTACCCTTAAATATTGTTCGGGGAAATACAGAGCGAGGATAATCTTTCCAATATCATGCAACAAGCCCAAAGTGTAGATAACATCCGACTGCTCCCCGCATATCTGGCGGGAAATCAGCTGAGCTGCAGTTGCTGTTCCTACAGAATGCATCCAGAGGCCGGGACAGTCTACTATTGAAGAGTATCGAGAGTCAAAAGAATAATTGAGAACAACTATAGTTGTCAATAATTCCTCGATAGTCTTAAATCCAAGAACCACAGAAGCTGTTCTAATGGAGATAATCTTTGTTGATGAGCCGTAATATACCGAGTTTGCTATCTTAAGTACTTTTGCTGAAAGTGAGGGATCCTGCTCAATTATTTTTGCGAGATCAGTTATACCGGATGATTTATTGTATATGGTTTTTATCAATTCAGCAACAATACCTGATGTGGACGGAAGACTTGAACCTAAAACACGTTCCACTTTTTTTTCAAACGTAGGAACCATTCTGATACTTATTTTCCTCCATGCGGTTCATCTGACTTATATACTCTATGAAACTATAATTATGTTAGTTCATATAATCAGCATTCATCTCTGCTATTTTATTAATATCTTTAAAAACAAATCAGCTAATTCAGGATCAAAATGATTGTTACGGTCTTTTTTAATTATTTCTACTGCCATTTCAACAGAATATACCTCTTTATATGGTCTTTCGGAGGTCAATGCATCGAAAACGTCTGCCAAAGCAATGATTCTACCTTCTATCGGAATTTCTTTTTTTGAAAGTCCTTGAGGATACCCTTTCCCATTCCATTTCTCGTGATGTGTTAAGGCAATTGACTCTGCAAGCTGCAATATCTTGGAATTAGAGTTTGACAAAATTTTTGCTCCTATAGTACAATGGGTTTTCATGATTCCGAATTCTTCACGAGTCAATTTACCCTTTTTATTTAATATATTATCCGGAATTCCGATTTTTCCCACATCATGCATTGGAGCTGCATAGCGGATATTTTGTACTTCTATTTCAGGTAATCCATATTCCTTTGCAATGAGAGTACTGTATTGACTGATACGTTTGATATGGGTTCCTGTATCGCTATCTCTATATTCAGCTGCAATTATGAGCCTGAAAATAGTATCAAGATATGAATACCTTAACTCTTTATTAGCAGCTTTCAAAGAAGCTACCATTTTATTCAAATCTTTGGCATATTCCAAAGCTTGTTTGACTGCCAGATCATTGTCTGTTATGCTATTCATTTTCTACCAGTATTATTTTAGAATTTCTTCAACCTTATTAATTAATTTCAGAGGACTAAATGGTTTAACAAAATAATCATTGACACCTGCTTCAAATCCTTTCTGGATTTCAGCTTTCTGACCTTTTGCAGTCAACATAATGATAAACGTATCTTTGATATCTGGATGGCTCTTTATAGTTCTTGCTGCTTCAAGACCATCGATACTTCCGGGCATCATGATATCCATGAGAATCAAATCGGGTTTTTCAAGTTTGGCCATCTTTATTGCCTTTTCCCCTGTATCAGTCTGCAAGATCTGATATTCTTCTGAAGACAGGGTAATATTAACCAACTCTCTGACCTCAGGCTGATCATCGACTATCATAATTTTTTTCATGATTTAGCCCCCAGTAAAATAGAGTTTATTACCATTTTAATTTTATTTTCATCGAACGGCTTTGTTATATAACCAGCAGCTCCAATCCCTTCGACCATCAAGGGTGAAAATTCAGCTCCAGTTATCAATACTATGGGGATACTTTGAAATTGCATATCCTTTTTAAGCGCTTCAAGTATCAGTAAACCGTCGGAATTTTTAAAACAAAAATCGATTGTTATTAAATCAGGTTGGTATTGAATTATCTTTTCAAAATAATTATCCATACTCAAAGAAATCTTGGTTTCATACCCCTCTTCTTCAAGGTAGTACCGGATCAGTTCCGTGAGTGATTTGTCATCCTCAAAAATCAAAATTTTCTTCGACATCAATCTTCCTTTTTTTATTTTACTTTTAAAACGACACTGTAAATTTTACGGTCGTACCTTCCCCCAGCTTACTTTCTACCCAAACCTTACCGTTGTGCGATTCAACGATATTCTTCACAATACTCATTCCCAAGCCTGTCCCCTCTATGGCTGTATTTGTAGCATCTGCTCTGTAGAACTTATCGAATATCTTTTCAATTTGTTCGGCGGTCATACCGGGACCTTGATCCTTGACAGTCACCAAATAGCAATTATCCGATACCTCACCCGATACCTGTATAAGACCACCGGATGGAGAGTACTTGATCGAATTGCTTAAAATATTTTTCATCACCTGCTCTAACTTTTCTTCGTCCACTTTTATACATATCGGTTTGTCCGGTATGAAAACCTCAAAAGTGTGTTTTTTTGAGCTATCTCGGAAAAAACCAGTAGTATTGGAAAGAATATCATTGATATTCGCTTCCTCTTTATTAAGCACATACCCTTTACCGGACTCTATCCGCGAAATATCAAGAAGATCGTTGATGATATTTGCCAGCCTGATAGACTGATTATTGATATAGTTCAAATATTTCTTCTGATCTTTTAGCTCTATGTTATCGCGGGTCAGAAGTATCTCTGAAAATCCACGGATAGACGTAAGGGGTGTTCGAAGCTCATGCGCCGCCGTCGAAATGAATTCGGTTTTCATACGGTCAACTTCACGCTCAAGGGTTACATCGTGGAAGCTGATGGTGACACCGGTTTTTGTTCCTGTTTTATCTTTAATCACCGAGGTTCTCGCCTGCATGAACATAGGCTTATCCGAGCCTTTTATTAATAATTCGAAATCGAACTTGTCATCGACATCCTTTGCGAGAGTCGTCTGGAGGCGGTTCAAAAGTGTTTTATCATCCACAGCGAATTCGATCGTACGGTTGATGACATCGCTCAAACGAACATCGAGCATATTTTCCGAAGCTCTGTTCATCAACACAATATGGTTATAGATATCGGTGACCAGCAGACCCTCGCCGACTGATTTGAGAATACCATCGATTCTGTCACGAGCCTGTTCTGCATCTGAGAGCGCAATGCTGACTTCACGTGTACGGTCTTCCACCATCGATTCCAGGCTCTTTGAATATTCAAAAATCTTTTTTTCCGCCTGTTGGCGGGAAAGAGCGATGCCGATACTGGCGCCCAATCCTTCAAAGAAACGGATCATTTCCAGCGTAAATTGATTTTTCCGGTGATCATTTAACTGTAACAGCCCGATGGTATCTTTACCTACCCGCAGAGGGATCAGCGCAACGGACTCGTAGCCCTCGCCGTTACAGCGGTTGCGAGTTCGCGCCTGGCGTTCCTTTTCCGTGGTCGAGGCCAGCAGGTCCGTGGTGCAACTGCTCCAGAAACTGCCGCCCTTTGTGAAAAAGGGAAATTTCGGTTTAGTCCTGCCGCGCAGGACATTCCCGCACATGCATTCCAGCACAGGATTGCCGTTCGTGTCGCGCACAATCTCCCCTTTCTCATCTCGCGCGCAGAGATAGCGCTCCATCTCCACGAAATGATCAGGGAACCCGTTGGTTTCGTAGTACGGAAAGTCGTCACCATCGCGCAGGCGGATACCCACGGCCTCAATGCCCGAGATATCCTTGACCAACTGGAGGATATCGCGAATCGTGTCCAAGGCACTCTCGGGACGGTTCAAATGTTCCAGCACTTCTCGCGCCAATTGTTCCCGTTCTTCCGCCCGCTTGCGCTCGGAGATGTCCTGGATTATGGAGCGAATTCCGGTTAATTGGATATTCTCATCAAAAACAAGTTTATTTAGAACGGAACAAAATATTTTTTTTCCACTCCTGGTGATAAATGTTCTCTCAACTTCAGTATTTGGCAGTTGTTTATGTATCTTTTGCAGGAATTCTTTTTCTACCTCCGCCCCTTCAGGATCGATAAAGTCTAATAGTGACTTCCCAAACATTTCTTGAATAGTGTACTCCAGCATATTGGCTTCTGTTTTGTTAACCTGTACTATTGTTCCTTTCAGATCGAGTTCATGATATCCCACAGGAGCTTCATCATAAAGCTCCTGAAACTTTCTTCTGGATTCCTTGATTAAATTTTCTGTCTCTTTGTGTTCAGTAATATCTCGAAGTGAAGCGAGATACACCTTTTCATCTTCCCACTCCGATTCCACAATTCTCATTTCCGCTACTACTGTTTTATTACCACCGCTAAAAATATCGATCTCCGTCGTATCACCAGCCAACACAGGAAATCCAAAATCATTACCAATCAGTTTTTCTGCTTTCTTGTTAAAGAGTTTCTCTGCTGCCGGATTAACAAAATGTATGATTCCGCTCGTATTTATAACAAGTATAGCATCAGCATTATTTTCTATAATATTTCGAAATGACTTTTCTGTCATTTTTCTGTCGTTGAGCTTCTTATCCAGAACCTTGTTTAATACCTCTAATTCTTGTATTTTCTCCCGAACTTCTATTTCCAGAGAAACCTTCTTATCTTTCAATTCATCATTAGTTTTCTTAAGTTCTTCGTTCAAAGCCTTGAGGACAGCATCAGTTTTTTCGATAATCCAATCTTTATCCTCTAATGCTTTATGAAGCATCTCGATCTTTGCAGACATTTCGGCTTCTTCTGTGAAATCATCGAGGCATGTTTTTTTTGTCATTGCAGTTCTACCTCAATCTGTGGTAAAGAAATAATACTTTACACAGTGAGTTGTTTTTTCTATTATCAGCATTGCGCAATAAGCTTCTCGATTGCATGGCGCATCTGGGCAAAATCGCTGGTCTTTCCTATGAAATCGTCTGCGCCTGCTTCTTTGGCCTTAGCGATATCAACAACATCGACATAAGCAGTGTATATTATGACCTTTATGTTCGATCCTTTCGTCTCTTTAATCTGTCGGCACACTTCATAACCGTCCATTCCTGGCAACCGGATATCCAAAAGGGCAATATCGGGTTTTTCTTCCTGTACTTTCTTTAAGGCTTCCTCACCATCAGTTGCAACTACAACCGTATATCCATCTTCTACGAATAAATCAGTGAGAGTTGTGACTGAGTTAACACAATCATCCACTACCAATATTTTATAGCGCTTTCCCTTTTTTTCATTTTCTATCCTCTTTTTTTCAACAATTTCTTCTATAATTTTTACGATTTTATCTATACTGAAAGGCTTATGAATAGCCGCATAGACACCTTTTTTGATTGCCTGTTCTATTATATGTGACATCTCTTCTTTATAAGCAGTCATCATAATAGCTATCGCATCAGGGTTTACCTTTTTTAATTCTAAGTAAATGAACAATCCATTAACAGGAGGAACTTTGGCATCGATGAGGATAATATCATGAGGCCTCTCTTTGGCTTTATTTATTGCTTCTTCGTCACTACTTGCTGTATTAACCACAAAACCACGTGCTTCTAAATTATCCTTGATGGTCTGGCTGAAATTGGGATTGTCATCGACCACCATAACCAATGCTCCGCCTTTCTTACTTCGCTGGATGGTATTCAATATTCTATCAGTATCCAGCGGCTTAATTAATACTGTATAGACACCCTCCTTGAGAGCTTCCTTTATCATTTCTTCCACTCTATATGCGGTCACCATGATCACCAGGGTGTCAGGACAAATCTTTTTGATCTCTTTAAACGTTTCAACACCATTTAAAATCGGCATTTTTAAATCCAAAAGAATTACATCAAAGTTCTTATCTTTAACAATATCGATGGCTTCATGTCCACTATGCACTCCAACGCACTGAAATCCTTTTTCACTTAAAAGATCCACTGCGGACGTAACATAGTTTTCATCATCATCTACAATTAAAACATCTGCTTTCCTGGCCATTTTAATCCTCTTTCTTGAACTTACTATTTACAGGAATTATTATCGTAAATATTGTTCCCTCGCTTATTTTGCTTTCTACTTCTATACTCCCATGATGAGCAGTACTTATCTTTTGACAGGCTGCCAATCCAAGACCTGTTCCTTTACTCTTTGTTGTGAAAAGCGGTTCAAAAATCCTTGTTAATTTGTCCTCAGGGATTCCCATACCCGTATCCTGAAAAGAAATCGCTATATTTCTTTTTTTCTCATCCTCTGAAATATGTTCGCGGNTCCTTATTGTCAGCGTCCCGCCTGTGCTCATGGCCTCACATGCATTGAGAAGAATATTTAAGAATACCCGGTGAATTTGTTCGGAATCAACAGCTATACGGGGTAAATTGCTTCCGAATTCACATACTATTCTGATATTGTCTGGTATAGATGTGCTCTTTACAGCAGTCTCAACAAGGTCATTTGTACTTACAGTTGTTACTTTTAGTTCCCTTGTCCGGGCAAAACCAAGTATGTCATCGATGAGTTTATTAATGTTGTGAACCTCTTCATGCAAAATTCTCAAATGCTCTTTTATTTTTTTATCCGGGTCCGGATTTTGACAAATTTTAATCCCCAGAAACTCTACTGAATTCTTAATGGTACCTAAAGGATTCCTTATTTCGTGGCCAACGATGCTGGCCAATTGTCCCATTGCCGCCATTTTCTCCTGACGAACTAATAGCTCCTCATTGCGTTTACGATCAGTGATATCTCGAAGCATTGCAAGGTGAGCAGTTTCCCCATGCCAGCTTGTATTCACCGTGCGCATCTCCGCAAGCCCTTTTGTGCCGTTAGCGCATAGAATGTCAATCTCAGTCGAATTACCTGACACAATCGGACGGCCAAACTGACTACCTATGAGCCTTTCCGACTCAAGCTTAAATTGGGAGACAGCAGACTGATTGGCAAAACGCACCACTCCCTGTTGGTCAATAACAACCATGCCATCTTCGCTCATTTGTACTATACTATAAAAGCTATTCTTTGCGGACTGTAATTCCTCGGATTTCTGTTTCAAATCCACCAGTAACCGTTGCCGCTCGATAGCGTAGCGAATGGAGCGCATCAACAGGCTGCTATTCACGTCTCCCTTGACCAGATAATCCTGCGCACCGTTCTGTACTGCTTTAACGGCGCTCGCTTCATCGTCAAGACCGGTCAGTACAATTATGGGAACATCCGGCACAAGAGTATTCACTTTGTTGAACGTATCAAGTCCATTGCTGTCCGGCAGATTGAGATCTAATAAAACAACGTCAACCTCTTCCCGTGCAAAATACTCCAACCCGGCAGAAAGACGTTCAACGCACTCCAAATTAAATTGCAGGGCCTCAAATTGGGGAATCATTTCACGTATTAAACGGGCATCTCCCGGATTATCTTCAATAAGAAGGACTTTTTTCATTTTAATAGTCATAGTTTGCCATTGTTTAAAACAATCAGATCATTTCATGCTCAAAAAATACCACTTATAGATGCACGTTCTATTGCCACAAAAATCTTTATATCCTTATCTATACCTTTTCTTCTTCAAACATTCTGCTGATACGTTCTATCTCTTTAGACTCACCATATACCGGTTGACCTGTCAGGATACCGGTGACAGAGCTAAAACTATTACCAATATGCATCCCTTTTGAGTCAATGCTGTATTCCCGGATGTCTTTATCGTGTTGTGAGCCACGCATTTTGAGGACTGTTATCCCCCGTTTCATTTCCCCATACATCTCCACATACCTGAGCAGAATGATTGAATCGGTAATTGTTGAAATATGCGTTTCTGTTATCGATGCACCGCCAAATAAAGACGGGGTGGTTGATGTAAATAATCCTGCGGTTTCCTTATACTTAATAAAGGAAGTCAGCGCTATGACAAATTCGCGAAAACTCTTGATCGACGAAACACGTTCAAGGGCGGATAAGCTGTCCACAGCAATACGATTTGGTTTGAATTCTTCGACTATTCCTTTTATGGTAATAAGATGATCTTCCAATACATCGGACTCCGGGTAAGTACACACTATTTTTAACAAACCATCTTTTTCCATTTTCTCATAGTCAATTCCCCAACCTTTAGCGTTACGGGAAAGCTGCTCCCTGCTCTCCTCATAAGCTAACACTAAACACCGCTCGCCATTTAATACCCCGCCTTTAACGAACTCGGTAACCATGAGCGTTTTACCGGTTCCGGTCGCCCCGGATGTCAGTATTATTGAATCGCGGAAAAATCCTCCATCGCACATTTTGTCAAGAATCAGATTCCCTGAGCTGATACGGATATCGGATGATTTCTGTTGCAGTTCAATAGCCGAAAGCGGAATAATAATGATGCCTTCCACGGGAGTAACGGTAAAAGGACATTCACCTTTCTGATGAGATGTCCCCCGGAATTTAAGGATCTCTATAGTCCGACGCCGTTTTTCTTCCTCCAGAACATTACGGAGGATAATCACATTATCGGCAACGAACTCCTCTATTCCAAAACGGGCGATAGCACCGTATTCCTCGGTCCTTTCTGCAGTCAAGACCGCTGTTACGTTAATTTTCTTCAACATTACCGCAATTTGAAAAAGTTCTCTTCGCACCATTGAAACATCGGATAATTGTGAAAATATAGCGCCGAGAGAGTCCACAGAAACACGTTGAGCATTGACCTTCCTGATGGCAAACTCGATGCGGACCATAAGGGCTCCCAGGTCATAGGCTCCGGATTCAATTGTTTCTTCTCCCACTACAGGAGATGAATCAACAAAAGCAAATTTCCCTTCATCTTCCCATTTCTGAATGTCCCAGCCCAAACCTGCCATATTTTTTCTGATATCGTCCGGGGATTCTTCAAAAGTGACAAAGACGCCATTTTCTTCTCTTCTGACTATACCCTCGACAATAAATTGGACGGCGAAGATGGTTT
Organism: Candidatus Latescibacter anaerobius SCGC AAA252-E07; assembly: GCA_000403035.1. Classification (GTDB taxonomy): domain Bacteria; phylum Latescibacterota; class Latescibacteria; order Latescibacterales; family Latescibacteraceae; genus Latescibacter; species Latescibacter anaerobius. Next base: position 45,205 of record AQSL01000158.1, read on the forward strand.
TGGCGCTTCCGGATGAACCGGCAACCAAAGTTGTGCGGTTTTTCGGCAGTCCGCCATGTGCTATCAGATCAAAGCCAGGAATCCCTGTCGGTATTTTCTCCATCATTACTAAGCCATTTTTTTCTTCCATGATGTATATCCCTATTCTTTAATTACTTCTCAGTTATAGATTCGATATCAAGTCCCATGAGCACTTTTTCAGTATTTGACAGATCTCCAATGATTCGCCGCAGCGGCTGGGGTACCTCCCTGATCAGGGTAGGTGTAGCTAAAATTTTCTCGTTCTCAGCTAACTGTGGCCGTTCTAAAATATCGATTACTACCATCGTATATTGACCGCTCAATTCCTCATCACAGATCCGCTGCAGGTTAGCGATGGCGCGTTTAGATTTTGACGTTTGACCGGTGATATACAATTTCAAAGCAAATTTAGTCATAATTTTACTCCCTTTTTCTGTGTCCCTTTTTGTGGGTTATGTTCAGCGGTTCTTCTTGTTATATTCATGTAATAATTACGATAGAAAGAAACAAGATTTCCCATGAGTTCGAGGATCAAAAGACGGCCTTCTTCTATAGTAGCCTGTGCTTTTTTGTAATGGATATCTCTATTCTTTTCTATGAGCGCCTTGGTATGAATACTCACCACTTCACGAGGTCCAACTCTCAAAAAACCGAGCTTATCAGCCATCTGTATAAGCTTTATTGAATAGTTATTTTCTATTTTATAATTCTTTTGCATAAGGGCTTCATCCAGAATTCCCCCGTATTGTTGAACCAGCTCATTGAAAATATCAGGTTGAGAATCGTTTAAAAGTTTCGTGCCATACATCGCGGCGGTTAGCGTACTCGGAGATGAAGAGGACATATGATCGAGCGATTCGATCTCCCCTCTCTGTTTCTCCCGCTGCCGGACCTGTTCCAATTCATTCAAGAGCCTGCATCGCTCGATTGCATATCTGATTGAGCGAACCAGCAGGGTGCCATTCACTTGTTCCTTTACCAGATAGTCGTGCGCTCCTTGCTGTATCGCATTAATTGCAAGTTCTTTATCGTCGAGATTGGTCAGAACGATGACTGGAACACCTGAAATCTGAGAGAGAATTTTTATAAGTGTATCTAAACCCTGGCTGTCGGGCAGCCCCATATCCGATAAGATCACGTCGATGTGTTTTTCAGCAATGCCCTCAAGCCCTGTCGAGAGCGTGTCGAAGCATTCAAGATTATATTGATTATTATTCGCTTCGTTTAACATTTCCTGAATCAATCGAGCGTCTCCGGGGTTGTCCTCGATCAACAGTACTTTAATTTGTTGGGATTTCATTATTTAAACATTTCCGTTAGTTGTTCTCTATCCGGCATCCCCGTACTGGTCGGAATACCAAGAATTATGTTCTCCACATTTTTAAACGGACCGCCAACGTGAAGCCCATCACCGTCGATTGTGAATTCACGAATTTGTTTGTCGTGTTGCGAGCCCCGCATTTTGATGACAGCAATGCCGCGCCTGAGAAATCCGCCGATTTCAACGTACCGTAAAATCATAATTACATCGGTGATTGTGGAAATGTGCGCTTCAGTAACTGACTCACCGCCCGAAAGTGAAGGCGTAGTACTGGTAAAGAGACTGCAAATTCTCTCCTGTTTGACGAAAGAGGTCAGGCCAATGACAAATTCACGGAAATTCCGCACGGTGGAAACCCGTTCCATTGCTGATACACTATCCAAAACAAGACGATCTGGTTTGAAACTTTCAATAGTTCGTCGGATGCTCAAAAGATGATCTTCCAATCCCATGGCTTCGGGATATCGGCATACAATCTTTAATAACCCATCATCCTCCCATTTTTTATAATCAACGCCCCAGGATTCAGCATTCCGCAAAAGTTGTTGATGGGATTCTTCAAAAGCCAAAAGGAGAACTTTTTCGCCATTCCGGCAGGCAACTGAAGAGAACATTGTACTCATGAGGGTTTTACCCCCTCCGGTTGGACCGCTGATCAGGAAGATGGAATCCCGGAAAATCCCCCCATTGGTCATTTCGTCAAGCACATTATTACCGATGCTGACCTTTTCTAAGGATGACTCTTGTTTCAACTCCATGACGGAAAGCGGCATGATAGTAATGCCGGAATCGCTTATTGTGAAAGGGTATTCACCCTTCATATGAGTGTCTCCGCGCATTTTAAGTATTTGGATTGTCCGGCGGCACTTTTCCTCATCCAAAACGTTACGCAGGATAATCACATTGTCGGATACAAATTCCTCAATGCCTAACCGGGAAATCAGACCATACTCTTCTAATCGTTCTGAAGTAAAAATCGACGTAATATCAAGTTCTTTGAGGAAATCTTCGATCCGGAAAATTTCTCTGCGAATCACTGAAGGATTATCGAATTGTTGGAAAAGAGACCCTACTGAATCTATAATTACTATTTTTGCGCCTATCTTTTCAATGTTATGCTTTATCTGAACCATCAAACCAGAAAGATCATAGCGCCCTGTTTCTTCTTCCTGACCCGGTTCAGGAGAAGCATCGACAAACAAAAATTTACCCTGTTCAAAAAGTTCGTCCAGATGCCAGTTAAGCTTTTTTACATTGCGCACAATATCTTTAGGCCGTTCCTCACAGGTGACGAATACTCCTGCTCGATTAAATTGGGTAATGCTTCGATACAGGAATTCCACTCCCAGAAGTGTCTTGCCGGAGCCAGAACTGCCGACAAGGAGAGTCGTCCGCCCCTCGGTCAATCCTCCGTAGGAAAGACTTTCAAAACCATCAATACCTGTAGGAATTTTACTCGGGGCTTTCAATCCGCTATACTTATTCATAATTTACCTCTTCTTTATTTTTGAATGAGTTCAAGTATATATCTATTATGTTGCCCATGAGTTCAACAAGCACAATCCGTGTATCGTTTGAAAAGGCACGTTCTTCCATTGGCGTTGCTCGTTTGGAATAATTATTCAAAACGTTCACATGGATAGTAACAACTTCACGTGCCTTGACATGCATTGAAGCCAACTGCCTGGCAAACTCGCGGATGAGTTCTGAAGGACGATCTTCCTGTAGCCTTATAGCATGCAAGTATTTGAAGGTAATTCCCGTGTATTTTGAGATCAGACTGTTGAGGGTTGCCTCGTCAGAAATAGATGTACTATCTTTTTCTGATATCCCATTGCCTTTACTTATTGCAAGATAAAGTTTATGGTTACGAATACTCTGTACAAGTTCCAGATCCTCTTGTTTCCGTTGGCGTGCCTTTTCAAGTTCCACCTGCAATCCATGCCGCTCGATGGTATAGCACAGAACCCGACAAAGCATTTTACCACTCAGCTGTCCTTTGACAAGATAATCCTGTGCTCCCTGCTTTACCGCCTCAATGCCGAGTTTTTCATCGTCAAGGCCGGTCAACACCACAATAGGCTTAGTGGTAACCACTGCATGTGTTTTAATAATGGTATTTAATCCCTGACTATCGGGCAGCCCCAGGTCGAGCAGAATCAGGTCGATTCCCCCTATGGCCAAGCGTTTCAATCCCTCATCGAGACTTTTTACATGTGCTATATCGTATTCAACAGTATCGGCCTCGCCAAGCATCTCTTCTATCAACCGGGCGTCTCCGGGGTTGTCCTCGACTAACAGGACTTTAATTGTTTCCCTATTCATTTTTTTTTCCTGGTAATTTAACAATGGAGAACCAAAAATTATCAATAGCACTGACTATTTTGGAGAACTGTTCAAAACCGACAGGCTTGGTAATGAAACAGTTGGCATGGAGATTATAAGCTTTGAGAATATCCTCTTCAGCCTGTGAAGTTGTGAGTATTACCACCGGGATTTTTTTCAGGTTTTCATCGGCCTTGATCTCTTCGAGAACCTCACGTCCGTCTTTCTTGGGAAGATTCAGATCGAGAAATATTATATCCGGAGTAGCTGCATCTGCATAGTTGACTTCTTTGTGCAGGATGCTCATGGCTTCTACCCCATCTTTAGCCACGAAAAGATTGTTGTGTATCTTGCATTTCTTGAGGGCTTCTGTTGTTAGTCGCACATCGCCAGGATTGTCTTCCACCAGTAAAATATTAATGGGTTCTACTATAGTATTATTAGTCATCGCTCTTTTCCCTTTGTGCCGGCAGTGTAAAGTAAAATGTAGTACCCTTTTCGGGTTGAGATTCACACCATATACGTCCTCCATGGCGTTCTATAATTTTCCTGCAAATTGAAAGGCCGATACCGCTGCCAGCGTATTCTTCCCTGCCGTGTAAACGTTGAAAAATGGTGAAAATGCGTTCTGAGTATTCCGGAGCTATGCCGATGCCGTTATCTTGCACGGAAAAAATCCATTCTTTGTCCTTTAGCACGGCGGAGACATGAATTCTGGGCGACTGTTCGTTGTGAAATTTTATTGCATTACCTACCAGATTCTGAAATAATTGAACGATTTGTTGTCGGTCAGCCATTATGGTTGGCAAAGGGTCGTGTGTTACCTCTGCTTTTTTGTCTTTCAATGCCATCTGGAGATTATTGAGCGCCTGTTTTAAAATCGCTTCGCATTCAATAGACTCAAATTCTTTTCCCTGCGTGCCCACTCGCGAATAAGCCAGCAAGGCTTCAATAAGGGACTTCATCCGGGTTGCACCATCAACTGCATACGCGATAAACTCATCTGCGTTAGAATCCAGCCGGCCTTTATACCGCTCCGACAAGAGTTGCATGTAACTCGTCACCATACGCAGTGGCTCCTGCAAGTCATGGGATGCGATATAAGCAAACTGTTGCAGTTCGTTATTTGAACGCTCCAGTTCTTTGTTCAGCAACAGCAACTTCTCCATCGCCAGCTTGCGTTCAGTGATGTCTCGCATAAAAACCGTGAACATGGGCGAGTTTCCTGTAGGCATGGAGATTTTACGAATATCGATCTCACAATCAAATTCCTCCCCGTTTTTTTTCAGCGCACGTATTTCACGCATCTTGTTGACTCTTTCTTTTTATTGTTTTACTATGTGATATTTCTTGCATGTATTCAGAGCGATACGATTTTTGCAATAGTTCGCTCAAATTCTTACCTACCAATTCAACCTCTTCAAAACCAAAGAGCTTAATTGCACTTTGGTTGATGGATTGAATAGTCCCCCGACAGTCTATAGTCAATATAGTATCAATAGTGCTATTCAGGATTGCTTCCAGAAAGGCTCTG
>AQSL01000159.1 GCA_000403035.1 Candidatus Latescibacter anaerobius SCGC AAA252-E07
ATTAAAAATCCAAGCATGATATTGAGGGCAAAATCACCTGCAAGAAGATTTGATTGTCCGCCGCCAAGTACACCGTACACCACAACACCCTCATCCATACCCGACACCATCTCATCAAAGCTCGATTTTCCAGCGCTCATTATAAGGTTAGAGGTACTAATTACCGGTGTTGAGAGCATTTCACGGCTTGCGCTGGCAGTCGATGAATGACCTGTTTTTTCGGCAGTGTCAAGGTCAAAAAGGAACGTTTTAAATACACCGTCCTTAAAAAGAACATTGATACGTGAAGGAACTCCCTCATCGTCAAAAGGACAGCTGCCCGGCGCATTATCAATGGTAGGATCATCAAAAAGAGTCACATCTCCAAGAATCTTCTGCCCTTCCCTGTTTATGAGCGGGCTGTCACCTTTTAAAAGCCGCATACCGTTTACACCAAGCTCGATTGACTGTATGAGATTGGGCATTTCCTGCGCGGTAAAGAGTACGGGCAAAGAGCCGGAAATTTTGGGGGCTTTCGTTTCCGCTTTTACCGCAAGATCCGATATTTTTTTTACGTACTCATCGGTGCGAATATCGAGAGAACCGTAATGTCCGCCATCGCTTATCCACAGAATGGAATCTCCTTCTACAATTATGGACATGATAAAGTGGTTGAAATCGGTGTAACGGTAAGATATATCAAACCCGGAGGTATTTATAATGCGCACCGTTGTTGCAGAAGAAGAAAAGCCGATATCGGTCAAACCTTTCGGGCAGTTCTCCCTGAGTAAATCAACCGTGCGGTTACCCTCCTTAATAGCATCGGACGGGCTGAATGTTTCGACTGCCGGATCAAATGTGGAAACAGTGATGACTTCAGAACTGCCGGGAAAATCAAATTTCGCCTCTTTTCCGAAACATGAGCTTGCAATCGCATTTTCCAAAATGTCGTCCAGGCGGTCAGGATCGGAAGTTGCGGAAAATCCTATACGGCCGTTATTGATAACACGAAGACCTATCCCGAAAGCATTTTTGCGCTCAGAGTTTTTGAGTTTACTTGCCTCAAACGATACTTCATGAGCCGATGTTTCCATAGAGAAAACTTCGGCGGCATCAACCTCTCTTTTCGCTTTATCGAGTAATTGTTCTACCATGTTATCCTACCAGAACATTTTGTATACGAATATGCGGAGAGCCGTCCGAAACCGGAAGAGGAAACTGTCTGCCCTTGCCGCATCCTCCGAGGCCTCCGTAGAGCGTACGATCGTTACCTATCATGGTGATATTATGCAGGGTCTCAAAAACATTACCTGAAAGAATCACATCTCTCAGAGGAGTCGTGATTTTCCCGTTCTCGATTTTATAGGCATATGCCGAACTGAACGTGAACCGCTCGAGATCGGTATTTCCGCCGAGAAATCCACATGCATAAATACCCTCTTTTATATCTGCAAGCATTTCGTCAAAATCGGAACAGCCATTATCTATATAAGTATTTGTCATGCGTACAATAGGACGATACGAAGTGTTTAACGCCCGTGCATTTCCGGTCGGTTTTTCTCCCAAGCGCCCTGCTGTTTCACGGGAGTGTAGACGGCCCACAAGTATCCCATCTTTTATAAGGTACGTTTTTCCTCCCCTGACACCCTCATCATCATAAGCGGTAAAACCGTTTTCTCCCTCAAGGACTCCCTCGTCGATTATATTGAGCATATCCGGGCCGAACCTTCTTCCAAGCTTCATCATTTCACGTGCCTGGGGATTTTGATAAATAAAATCTGCCTCGCTTAAATGCCCGAACGCTTCATGAGCGAACACTCCGGCAAGCTGAGGATCAAGAATCACAGTATAGACACCGCCTTTTACTTTCGGCGCTTTGATGAGATCGCGGGTAACCTTCACCACATCCATTACCTCATCCTCACGGTTCAATATGGTATCATAACCACGTGTATCGCCAAACGATTTATATCCACGCTGGATATTCGTGCCGTCTTTTGCAACCGCACCAATATATATTCCGGCTCGAATCTTTTCCTGGTGGAGCAGTGTACCCTCGCTTGTATGAAGCCAGATATCCTTCTTGTTGTCACGGTAGCGAACGTTTGTTGTGACAATCCCGTTCTCCTCGATCATCATAGTGTTGTATTTCAGGCATAATTCCCTTTTTTCACCAAGAGTTACCGCAGAAGGATCAACTGCCACCTTATCCTTAACAGTGTCAATAACAGGTTCAACCTGCGAAAGGAGCGTTTCATCTCCCGCAGTAAATCCGGCCATTTCGCAGGCATCCAAAGCGCTTTGTCGTGCATCCTCGATACGGTTAAACGATGCAAACCCCCATCCACCTTTCACGCAAACACTTACGCAACCGCCGAGCGTGAATATTGTCCCGATATCTTCGAGAACAGGGCCCATATATGACAAAACCGTCTGTTCGGCACGTTCGACCCTTATATCGGCATAATCGACATCGAGGCCCTCGATGGCCTTTTTCATATCATGTTCCATTAAAATCCTGTCAGGCAAAGTGTAAATCTTATTGCATCATCAGAAATATTATTCATGGGAGTATAAGCGATATCAATCGAAACCATTTCCCAGGCAAAACCCGCTCCGAAACTGAAATCCTCAAAATCGCTGTCGTTTCTGTATCCGATCCTCAGACTGAAATAGTCAACCGCCTCGACTTCAAGACCAAGCCGGATACCGGTATTCCCATACCGCGGAAAAACAATATCTGCAAGGGCAGAAAACGAACGGTCTATTCCGGGAGCAATTCCGCTGTAAAGACCGCCGACACACACATTCGACGGCAGTTTGGTACGCTCGTTTCTCAGTTTGCTCATATGTCCGTAGTTTCGCGCAACTGCGGCAAGATACAGGCCATTCAACGGTGTATGTACCGTTACGCCTCCATCAATAGCATATCCGCCGGCTGTTTCATCGGAAACTTTCTGATACAGTTTTTTGTATGCAAGCCCCCAGTCTATCATGTCGAAAAGCGTGCTTGCATAACTAATCGATAACGCAGTATTTTTTATACTGTACGATCCGGTACTCCCACCATAATCATCACGGCCGTCAATATCACCGGAATCAAAGAGCTGGACAGCAATACCGATGCTTCCGTAATCAATCCTGGATGAAAACGCGGCATACTCCTGTTTAATGCCCTCTATCCATTCCGTATGGGAAAATTGAGCGGATTTTTCTTCCTGTGAGGCAATGAGCGCCGGATTTGACCAGATTGAAGATGCGCCGTTCGAAAACGCACATCCTACACCGCCAAGCGATCCAATTCTCGATGACGGCGCAATATTAAGGAAAGAGAGACCTGTTTTTCCGGTTTCACTGATATTTGATTCTGAAAATACGCTCTCTCCGGAAAAAATTATACTGAGAGCTATCGCTGTAAAAAAAATATGACGTTTCACGTTTATCATTCTCCATAACCCATAACCATGGAAATTATATGAACCGAGTCGTTTTCAAAATCATCAGGCACATAAGCATAATCAAAAGTTATGGACCTTGCAACCCGGATTGAAAATCCATACGTAAATGAACCTGCATCCATCTTGTCCGATGAAGTGTAATTATATATTCCTGTCCTGAGAGTAAACCTGTCATTGTATGCATACGATACACCCAGATTAAGCCCGATGGGATTATCTTCAACACTTTCAAGTGTCGTCGATAAAAGAAGTTTATCGGCAAATGCCCTGTATGCACATCCCACTGTATAGAAAACGGGAAACTTGTCCTCCTTTTCGAGAGGTTGTCCGTCAGCTCCCATTATATAACTATCCCACCGCTCTGTTTTCCATTTATATCTGCTATTTATGTCTCTTAGAACAAACGACAATGACAGTCTGTCAACAGGCCGGAGGATTGCCCCGACATCGAAGCCGTAAGCTTTTGCATTCTCACTGCTAAGCTTCCACAGCGACAGTTTCGTATTCACTCCGAATGAGAGCCATTTCGTCGCATTTTTTGAAAAAGTGATTGAAAATGCATTACGTTTATCTTCCAGTGAACCGGTTGGTTTACCGTTGAGGTCACGGCCGGTTATATCGTCGGTACCCGACTGTATCCATGAAATTGCGAAATCCGCATCAGGGCCTATCCTTCTTCCATAGACAAGATGCATAAACCTCCGATCCATGCTCAAGTAACGTATCGAAAGCGCAAACTGGCTTTGGGTCATTGATGCAAGTCCGGCAGGATTGAAATATGAACAGTATACATCACCCTCAACAGCAGTATATGCATTACCCATTCCCATAGCCCTGGCACCTGCACCCATACGCAGAAACTCTCCGGGCCAGGAGTGGTATTCCTCACTTGACCAGGATATGCCGGCGTACAAAATTACGAAAGCCATTACCGCTGTACAAAAGGCGGCACGGCCTGACCGTTCAGTCAAGAACCATGATTTTACCAAGAGCTGAATCTCCCTTATTTGTTTTTATGATATAAAAATAAACGCCATTTGGTACAATAGCATTATCCCCGTCTTTACCGTTCCACACTTCCTGATAGTCCCTTCCTCCGCTGCGATATTCACCCGATATAAGTTCACGGATAAGTTTTCCGGAATAATCGTAAATCTTTACCGATACATGTCCATCATGTTCGAGGGCATACTGAATTCTCGTTCTGGTATAATCAGAAGTTTGTCTCGATGGTGTAAACGGATTCGGGAAAGCGTATGTTTTTATATTGTCATTTATATAATCATATTCAGACGAAATACCCACATTGCGGTTACCTGTATCGAGAGTTCTGACACGGTGGACACCCTTGAATATTGCCCATGTCTTACCCCAGTCATTCGTTCTGGCAAGACCGTCCGAACTTGATACCCACAATGTATCCTCGACAACGAGCACGGATGAAACTCCGGTATCTTCGTCCCAGAATAGATTATCCGATTCCTGTATGTTCATTGTTTCCCAATTTTCCCCGAGATCATAAGAAACCAGAAGTCCCGCAGTCGTAGCGACAAATACTGTCGAATCGCTCACCGCTGGATCAGAAGCGCCAGCATGTCCGAAAGCAATATTATATGGTTTGGAATTTGAATCGAGATACTTCTCATATTTCCAGGTCGCTCCGTTGTCGGAAGTATGGCATATACCAATTTTTCCAATACCAAAATAATCCTGTGAAGCAACCCATACATGTGTCTTGCCGCCGACAATCTTATGCTCGACAGCAACGGGGAAATTACCCGGCCACTGGTCTTTTTCAGGGTCTCCGGAACCGTCGAGAGGCCATGAAAAGTTTGTCCATGTTTTCCCTTTATCGGTACTCAAGTTCATTCCCTGGAATGTTCCGACCCAGAGAGTATCTCCATAAGCATCGACACATTGACCGTGGTAATTTACATCTCGAAACCGCTCATAATCATCTTTCGGTTCCAATTCCTCCGGAATAACTTGTGTCCAGGATTGACCGGAATCTTCACTTTTAATAAGAAAACCATTTGTAACTGAACACCATATAATCCCATCTGATACATTAATATCATAAATAGTAGTATAATTACCGGGATAGGTATAATCAGCTCTTTCAGGAAATAAATCCAACATTGCAATGTGATACCATGTACTCCCATAATCAAATGAAATTGAAATTCCATCACCGATAGGAGTAAGGTTATCCTGGTACATATGGCTATATCCCCAGGCAGTTATAAGCGTCTGACCCAAAGCATAAAGTGCAGAAATCGATCCCTGACCAAAACCTTGTTCCTGTTTATGAGAAATCCACTCTGTTACATGGTGCCCTTCCCCTACAAGGTTTGTCAGCGAACCGGAACCCTCAATCCAGAGACTACTACCATCCCAGACCATGTCACCAAGGTCATTTGCACCGAGACCGATGGTGAGTTCATGGATTTTGGCGACATCTTCCTCATCTGCTCGCAGAGTGGAAAATGTCACGACTATCCACAGAAGACAGAGGAGCATAATAAACGTTTTTTTCAATGGGTAATCTCCGTCATCGAAAGAGTTATTTCTCAATTATAATTTTCTGCCCCGGCATGATTTTTCTATGATCCTTTATCTTATTAATTTCTTTAATTTTTCTATAATCCACACCGTATTTTTGGGCTATTTCGTAGAGCGTATCGTTTTTCTGCACTATGTAGATAATTCTGCCGGGATCGGTTTGCACAATTTTTTGCTTTTGCGTTTCTTGAGAATCTGATCTTTGGGGAACAAGCAGGATCTGGCCGACATATATTGTTGTCCTTCTTCCCATGTTATTGAGCGCCTGTAAAGTACTCACATTCGTCTTATACTGTTCCGCAATGATTCCAAGGGTATCATTTTTCCGTACAGTATACTGTTCTGTATTCTCAAGTGAGACAGGAGCAACTTTTGCTATACTCGAAGATGAAGATCGGGTTGTGCTGCCGGGAATATTGATTCTCTGTCCAATTTGTAACTTATTTATGTTTCTGATGTTACTGTTCGCCGCTCTCAAACGATTGACCGATACGCCGTTTCTGCGGGCAATTCCGGAAAATGTATCGCCTCTCCGCACTCGAACGGAAGTTACCTTTGGCGGTTCATATTTTTCAACCGGCCTCTTAACATATTCCGCTAAAAACGCATCTTTTTTATTTTTGGGAATTCTCAGGGAATAGTTTTCTTTTCCCGGAGGTACGCGATCACGTAAAAGTTCGGGATTAAGGTCTCTTAACTCCTCTATACTAATCCCGGCACATTTCGAAGAGGTTTTCAGGCTTGTATAGGGATGCACTTCCACAATGTCAAATTCAAGCGGTGGGGCGATCTCAATATCATTGAATCCGAAAATCTCGGGCGCTTTCGCTATACAAACCGCCGCCATATAAGAGGGTACGTAATTCCGTGTTTCACGGGGAAGCTGCATATCCCAGAATTCAATATTTTCCGTTTCTTTCAGTTGACGTGTAACTCTCATTGGGCCGGAATTGTAAGCAGCCATTACAATGTTCCAGTCATCGGATATCTTGTAGAGATCGTTGAGATGTTTTGCAGCGGCTTTTGTGGCTTTTAACGGGTCTTTTCTTTCATCAATCCACTGATTACGGTTTAAACCGTATATTTTTCCGGTTGAATAGATAAATTGCCAGAGACCTACAGCCCGTGCTCTCGAATAAGCTCTGGGATTAAAACCGCTCTCAATCATTGAAAGATACGCCATATCAAGAGGGATACCCTCTTCGGCAAATATTTCAGTAAACATAGGGAGATAACGGCCGCTTCTTTTCAGCCATTTTGAAAAATCTTCCCTGCCTCCATTCTGAAAATAATAAATAGCATTCCGAACATTTTTATTAAACTCTATAGGAACATCAATTCTTGTTGCAATTTTCAGGACGATTTTTTTGAGTTCATCGTCGGTCCATTGACCCGATTTGAATTGCTCGGCATTGAGTTCATCGAGCCAGGCCATTGGGTCCTCCTCGGCAATAATCGCCGATTCATCGAGAATTTTCCCGAATTCCCGGCCGATAGAAGCAAATGCATCTTTGAAACGCAGAACAAGTGATTCATCGAGGATTTCTTCCAGATTAACCTGTTTGGAAAGCACAAAAGCATCTTCCAGCTTTGTTTCCGCCAGACCTAAGTTCCCTTCCTGATAGGCAATAAGCGCTTCATCGTAATTTTCAAGCATCTCCGCAAGAAGCAACTCCTGTTCCTCATAAGACTGGGCAGGAATTAAAACAACTGTTTCTTCGGGACTATCTTCACTCTTTTCATTTTCAGGTATATCATCAATTTGTGTTGTTGTTTTCAAAAAAGATGAAGTACATCCAACAACAATAATAAGTAATGGATAGAGTATCAGGCAGATAATTTTGTGTTTTTCCAACGAGTTCCCTTTCTTTCATTATCATTCTGTATTGATTTGTGTAGGTACCCAGCGGGCATCACGGAAACCTTTTTCTTTTATTATCTTCACATACTTTTCAGCTTCACTCTTTTCTTTGAAATCTCCCATCCTTACCCTGTAGAATGGTGTCTGGTATGTCACATAAACCGGTAACTCAAACTTTGAACGGGCCGATTTTGCTGTTTTTTCGGCATTATTTCTATTTTCGTATGCTCCCAGTTGTACTCTATAACCCAGAATAGTACCATCTAAATACAAGTCAGGTGTTTTTGTATCGTTGTTTTTTTGCACGTTAATAAGATAATCATGGGAAATTGAAGGTGTTTTAACGGTATCACCGGGCACACTTTTACCTGATTCTTTGTCACCGGTTCCCGGATCAATTTTGTGTAGTCCTTCCTGCAAAAACTCGTCGCCAAAATCAAATGGATTTATATTTTCACCGGTTTCTTTCAGTCCATAATCCCTGGATTTTAACACGCTGCCGCAACTGATAAAAGTCAACGCAATAAAACCTGAAAAAAGTACCGCTATTATTCCGAACTTATTCATTAAATTTCACCGAGACTAAATTTTTCCAGATTGGTGCCGATATTACCAATAATTACTTTACTTGTCATTTTTACGGGAATTTTATGTTCATCATTGGAAAACCATACCATTAATCTGCCTTTTTGCCTGAAAATACCTTCGGATTTCAACATTGGTTCCACAACAAAACATTCGAATTTTCCTGCCGGAACCTCAATTGTCTCAATTTTATGGACAATCACCTTGAGAGGATACACTTTCCCATCAGCATACACATCTATAACTTCATCTTTCCCAACCTGAAGATCAAAAGTCCTTAAAATATACAGGGAACTCAAAATATCCTGCACGTAGAGGGGTATCTCGGTAATTGCATATTTTTGTACCGTATTTAATGCAATAAGACGGTCCTGATAGAAATCAATAAACCGGTCGGACTCATAGTTACCCTCACGTAAACTTTTTTCGAACCTGCGTGAAAATATACCATCCTTGTCGATATATGAACTGACCTTATCCCTCACCTTGTAAAACCTGGAAATGAATTTGTTTGAATGGGCTGTCGATTCAATGTGATAACTCATACTGCCGTTAACCTGTTCGGTTCCCGTGACCGCCATAGTCGCCGTTCCGGCACGGTAAAAACCATAATCCACAGAATAAGTCAGGTGCTCTCCGATACCCCAGGTTGTGTTTTTAACTTTTCGGTGTATAAACTTACCGTTAGGATATTTTATCGCAATTTCAGGAGTAAGCTCACGTCTTATTCTGTGGGAATCAGGCCAGCTTCTTTCAGGTATAGGTACATCCGGAATAGTATCCGATGCATCAATTGCTTCCGAAATAAAATACGTTATGACATCCTTTTCATGGTAAACAGGCATATTATTTTGAGACAGTGTAGAGAACATGTCATTACCTTCACAAAGAGCTTCAACCATTGAAAATGATTCAAATCCGCTATCGGCAGAGAAAATATCAGATGTCGTTAATTCATTTTCATCTGTCATTCTTTCAGAAACCTGATCTGTAAATACCGGATTGCAAAAATAAAACAATATACAAAAAATAATCAGTGTTGTAATAACTTTATGCATAAATTCCAAATCCTCTGAAATATCATTTTATAAGCTCATATAAATTGCCAGACTTTTTTCAATCGTTTGTTGAACGGTATTCTGTTCAAGAATATCGGAAGAACGTAAGCCCATTGTTTTCCTTCTGTCACCGTCCTCAATAAGTACATTAAGCCGTTCAGCGAATAACATATAATTATTAACCGGAACAATAAAACCATTAATACCATCACGCACAAGTTCCGGAATACCTCCTGCGCTTGTTGCTACGATGGGCAAACCGAAATACATTGCATCAAGGATCGAGGTGCATAATCCTTCTTCTTCAGACGACAATGCAAAAATATCCGATACCCGGTACACCGCACCGACATCTTCCACAAACCCGAGTAATATAATAGATTTATCTATACAAAGGTTATGAATGTCTTCCTCAATCTTTGTTTTCATTTCACCCTCACCGGCAAGGATAAATTTTACATCCGGATGTTTTTTCAACACGTGACTGGCCGCTTTAAGCAGTATCTGATGAGCTTTATGCGGTGCCAAAGCCGCAATTGTTGAAACGACAACCGTATCCGGTCGTAAACCTAACTTCTCCTTTAAATCTATACTTTTATCAGTCTTCTCAAATTCTCCCGTAACAAATCCGCTCCTTATGGTTACCAGGAGTTCCGGATCAACACCATCCTCAATAAGTATTCGTTTTATCGCATCTGAAACGGTAATGATTTTGCTTACCCTTTTTCCATATTTCAATTTTCTACTGAAATAATTTTGAATATGAAAATCTACCCTCCTTGAAACAACCAGTTTGCACGTATGTATTCCCCACAGCGCTAAAAGACCGATTGTATGGGCATGGGAAGTATGAGCATGTACAATATCCACGTTCTTTTTTTTGATAAACGAACGCAGTTCGAGCGCTGAAAATATATCCCATTCGCCCCTAAAAGATAGGTGTATGACATCGATACCGTTTTTTTCTGCCCTTCTGGAAATTTCGCTCGACGATTTGCAGAAAAGGTAATTTTTCTGTCCCAGCTTTTCAAGGCCTTTAATGAGTTCAACAACCTGTTTTTGTCCTCCGCGCCAGGATGTTTCAGTATCTATATGGGCAATTGTGAGACTTTTCATTTGTCATCTCTTGATAACTCATAAAGACGGATATATTTCATGAAAGTATACCATGTACCCATTATCGAAGCGATAAATCCCTGTCTCCCATCCATGAATCCGGTTTTCACTATATACATCTTCATAAATTTGAGAAAAGATCTGAATACAAGCGAACATAATCCCGTTTTTCTTCCCTTTGATGCTTCACGTTTTGCCCAGAGTTCGGAATAACAATCAATAGTTCTCAGATGTTCGCCCAGATTCGCATAGGGCCTGTGAAGAATATCTCCGCGAATACAACCCGACATGCCATTACACTCAAGTCTTTCGTGGAGAACCTCGCCTTTCCATTTCGCATGCCCCTCACGTGAGAGTCTTGCCCGGTATTCAGGATACCAGCCACAATGTTTCATCCAGCGTCCCATATACATGGTTTTTCGGCAGACTTTAAACAGAACAGGTGTTTCAGGCGATATGGTGTCGTTTAAAACCTGATGAATCGATTTTCTCAATTCCGGTGTGACTTCTTCATCCGCATCCAGATTGAACAACCAAACTCCTCTGCAAAGCTCCATCGCCCTGTTTTTTTGCCGAACAAATCCTTTAAACGCTTCAGTTTCAACATGGGCTCCATACTTTTTTGCAATCTCAACAGTTTTATCTGTACTTCCGGAATCAAGTACGATTATTTCATCCATCCATTGAATGCTTTCCAAAGCCCGGCCTATATTTTTTTCTTCATTTTTTGTAATAATATAGGCTGAAATAACCGGTTTCTGATCCTGATTCTCAATTTTCTTGATTCCACTCAAAACGAAAACCTCATCCGGTTTTAGCATTCAACTCTCATCTTGTGACACTATTCCTCAGGGTAAAATCCATAACTGACTGCTCATTGTTGTAAAGTCGCTTCGAAACAAATGAAACGTAACAATCGCTTTTTATATATATCTGTTGAAAAAGTCCTTTTTATGCGCCCGTTCGTATACTATTCAGGTAATGCTACTGACAAGGGCAGGTAAATCAGAGCTTCGAGCAGAACCTTGACAGTATGTTTCTCTACGAATGTCGTTTTTCTCCGCCCTCTTAAAAGCGAACAATTTATAATGTTAACCACACTTTTCTCTGGCCAGAGAAAAAACAATAGGTGAAACACGTTCCAATTCATGTTTCAGTTCACGAAACACATCCAAATATGCATCGTAGCCCATACCGATCGGATCGATTACTTCTGCTGTAATGCCCTCGCGGTATTTTTTCCTGCCAAAATTTTCCAGTTCATATACTGAAGTTATATGAGGCCAATTCTGCCTAATAATGTCCGTATGCATTTTTTCCATCGTGAGTATAAGATCGGCATTATTTACTATTTCAACGGTTACCAGTCTTGATTCATGTAAATGAATATCGATTCCATGCTGCCCGGCAATCATCACAGCATTTTCTGTAGCATGATTTCCTTCTGAAGCATGCGTTCCTGCAGACATGACTTTTATTGGTAATTTTTGAGCATTTGAATCAACTTCATCCAGTATCAATTCTTTCATAATACCCTCTGCCATAGGACTCCTGCACATATTCCCGGTACAAACAAAAACTATTACGAACGTATCCACTACAACCTCAATTCATTAGTAATTGTAATACAGATTTCCGTTCATACAGATACCAAGACGTATCGTTACTTGAACGGTTTTTATTAAACATTATAATTAATTATTCACATATCCTACTTCATACATCAGATAAAACGAATCAGTGTGTATCTTTGATAATCATGGTTACTAAGGGTACTTTTTAAATCCACCATAGTATACAGAGTTATCAAACCTTTATAAAATAAGCAATTTTCGACTTCAAGTCAAGTAAAACACAATATTTGGCAAATATAATTTTCCCGGATACAATATATTGTATGCATGCTTCGGATCAATCTAGCCAACTTCCAAAACCGGCATAGATTTTAATATCAGAAACATCATCAGCGGGGCTTGCAATAATAAAGTGTATATCTGCGTTGGGCATATAAGGGAGATCGGTATTAACTCCAACTCCCAAACCAGTACCGATTTGCAGGTCTTTTGGCTGTGGTTTTAAATCTTTATAGTTCGATGCTCCTCTAACCTGACCGATATCAATTTGGCATAACAACGATACATGTCTGAATTCAGTGCCTTTTATCGAAAATTTGAATTCCGGGAACGGATTAAAATCAAATCGATTCTGGTAATAAAAAACACGTCTGCCCCAGAATTCATCATTATTATACCCGATAAGCGTTGTTTTTCCGCCAAGAAAATATAAAGGTGAATTTTGTGGCGTTATATTGCCATGGAAACCGATACTGCTTTTGTAATTAATACGAGCGTTTAATTCATCGGAATATTTTAATACTACGTCGAGAAGAAGATAATTGTATTGACCCTTTAAAATTTTATAGGACCGTTCCAATGACAGATTGAAAAAACGGTTTTTTAAAGTATCCTTATCATCATTTTTGTAAACATAATGAACTTTGACCGAATAATCGTAATAACTTATTATATCTGTCCCCATCCTTCTTTTCGGAGACCATTCTTTTTCAAATTTAAACTCCATCACTATCACAGAGTTTCTGTTTAACTCATGAAACAGGAAAGGGGTTATTGACTGATTTCTGTACCAAACGCCGGTTGTATCATTGAAAATCTCTCTGAAATATAAATTATCACCGACCGAAATGCCCGGATTGAGCGAAAAATTGTGCAGTGAATGACTCATCCCGAAACCCATATCTTTTCTACTATAATCGTAATCTGCTGTTATAGAGCTTCTTATTCTATCAAAGGATTTCTGGAGTAAAACATGAAATTCGAAATTCGGAATATCCACAGAGTACTGATTACCTGCTTTGAAAACGATCCTGCTGACCTTAATCTTGACAGGGCTGTCTCCTTCCTGTGCCTCGGCTCTTCCGCACGTGAAAACCACGAGAACCATTGCAAGAATTGAGGTAACGGTATTCATTAAAACTCCCTCCGCGTAAATGACTTTATTCCCAACTGCAGGGGCAACACTATCAAAACAATATTAATCACGATAACAACCGCAATTGATACTATCAGCTCGTTCATTGGAAAGGAGCTTCCTGTAACAAGATATGAAGTGTACTTATATGCCGGAATAGATAACATAGCTATCATACTGCTAATGTAAATCAGGGAGACCACAACGGTAAGTATACCGCCGGGGCTCGAAACAATTTTACTAGGATTCTTCTCTGAAAAGTCCGGAAATGCCGCACCGAAACCGACCGCAAGGCATGACAGGGTAATGCTCATTAAGAAAATTCCAGCGAATGTCAATAATCGGTAAAGTCCTTCAATTTGTAATAAACCGCTTGAGATCAAACCTACCGATTCTGCAAAAATAAAAAAAGCTATAAAAGAAGATAAAAACTTTTCCCTTAATAAGGTAGCGGCAGAGAGCGGAGACGAACCCAATACCCAGAATGAATCACCCTCGAGACTTATTGAAGGATACACAAACCTGACAGCCATGGTGGCAAGTACAAATCCACAGAATCCGAAATTCATAATAAAGAGAATTGTTCTCCATTGCTCAATCTCAATATCTTCGGGTATAAAACTGAGATTAATAAAGTAAAGCGCTAAAATTGCAAGGATTAGTAATAACTGCGCCCATTGACCCGGTTCACGGAGAAAAATCAAAATATCCTTGCTTAAAAGAGCAAAATTCTGATTATTGGTAGGTTCTGAAAAAAATCCTTTCCGCGATCGCAGGGTTACCGCTTGGCCAGATGTATCAGATACTGTTTGTTCAAGAGAGGAAAGCCAGGTCGTAAAATAGAATTTTTCAACAAAAACATATAATAATGTCAAAAATAATCCCGCAGTCGTTATCAGAGCAGAAACATATAAAAGTAATCTGGAATAATCATGAAGTACGAGAGCACGCAGACATTGAATAAACCAGAAATTTGGAATAAACGGATTGGAATTCAATTGAAAGTTGTTTATGAACAGGTTAAGTGCACGAAAATCCTCGGTAAACTGGATTTTAAGCTGAGTTGGCTGTGCAAATTGAATAACCATGTACACAAAACCTGCAAAACCAGCAAGTGCTAAAAGAATAAGTACCTTAAGGCTAATATATTTAGATGCAAACTTTGCCAGTATGGCTAAAAGTGTTCCCAGCGATGTTGCTATGAGCATAAAAGGCAGCAGTACAATAATTCCGGTGAGCGCATATTCCAGCGTACCGAAATCTCTTACTTTCGCATACGAATAGAGAATAGGTAAGGCCATAATCAGAATCGTCCAGGAACTGAATACAACAATATCAAAATATTTACTGGTAAAAAGTTCGCTGACCGTTACGGGCGCACTGAAAAGATATTCGGTTTCTCGTGATCTGAAAAGCGAAGCAAAAGAAAAAACAAAACTCGAAACGATAAGCATGAAGAAAAATATAAGGAATCCGATGGTAACAAGCCGGTCGATAAGAAGAAAGCCGATATCCTCAATGGTAACAATATATCGAAAAATCAGGTTGTGAAAAAATAAATAGGATGCCACAAGCAGCATACAGAGTAAAAAAACGGTGCTCAGGTTACGCAGTAAATTTTTCTTTCTCATGTCAAACAGTATTGCCGCAAGAATTTTCAGTTTTGCCGTAAGCAATACTTTTACGATTCCCATAGTACTATCCCCGGAAAAACATCTCTATTCAAGGTATGCGGCTTTCGTTACATTGTTTGTAAGCTTGAGAAAAAGATTTTCAAGGCTTCCGCCCTTCATTTCAGCCTGTGTTCTCAATTCATCAAGGGTACCATCTGCCACAATTGATCCCTCACATAGTATTGCCATACGATCAGATAGCTCTTCCACCTCAGAAAGATCATGAGATGACATAAATACCGTTGTACCATTTTCCTGAATGAGTTTCAACATATCTTTCAGCAATCTTTTACTCGGCGGATCAAGGCCAACAGTCGGTTCATCCACGACAATCAATTCAGGTCTGTGAAGGAATGCCGCAGACATGACCACTTTTTGTTTCATACCATGCGAATACTCTTCGCACCGGCTGTCCATCCAGTTGTGCATATCGAAAATATCACTGAGCCAGTTGATTCTTTTTTTCATATCTTCTTTTTCCATACGGTACAGTCCGCCAACGAACCACAGGAACTCTCTGGCAGTGAGTTTTCCGTAAATAAAGGGGCTATCGGGCACATACCCTATCAGAGATCTCACCGCCACCGGATCATGTGCAACATCCTTTCCTTTAATGAATATCCTGCCCTCATCAGAATGTACCAGTCCAATCATCATTTTAATCGATGTCGTTTTACCTGCCCCATTCGGCCCGAGATACCCGAAAAATTCACCTTTTTTAATTGTGAACGAAAGGTTCGAAATAGCTGTTTTTGTGCCGTATCTTTTTGTAACATTTTCAAAAACAATCATAGTATCATCCATTTTCATTACCTGTAATCAAGAACTTTAATTGAAATTCTACCTATTATTCTCAGAAGTTCTACCAGTCTGTCATATTCTCCTCTCACAAGCGTCACATGGGTAGCATCGGCTATATCCTGACCAAAGAAAGGATCCAGATCGTGCCAGACACCATTATGAAAAACCGATGGCCAGCTGTGGTATCGAAATTTCCCATCTTCATGATATACAAGTCCCATATTGATCTGTGTGAGAATACCAACAGACCGTGCAAGCGCAGTGAAAAGTTTGGTATATTCTTCACAATCGCCCTTGCGTTCCCTGAGAATATCAACAGAACGAACGAGGTCAAGACCTTTGACTTTCTTCATGTTATCAAAAACCCAGCGATTTATTGACTTTGCCATTGCAAGCGTATCCTGACCGGCAACAATAATCTCTTGTGCGATTCGTAATATTCGAGCATCTCTGGACTGAATATAATCGCTTGTTCCGGTGAGAGATGTATCGATAAGCGCCATCTGAATTCCAAACTGCCTTTTCTCGTCTGTCACTATCGGTTTATTATAAATTTCGTAAATAACCGGTATATTTGATAATTTTTCCTGGTTTGACGGGGTTATATCAATATGCGCTGTACGGATACCGTCAAGTTCGATTTTCATATACTCCACATTTCTTGGATTACGAATCGGCTGATTGGGAATAAGAACCAGTTCTTTTAATACATCATTCCCGATGGTAACCTCAAGAGGCAGAAGAAATACATCACGTTGCGTAGTGTTCTCAATTGAAAGGTTCCCGAGTTCACCTCCAAAAAACATATAACCATCGGCTTTTGCCACTCTGCCGTGGTTGTCCAGCCATATAGTTGACGTATTGTTTTTAAACGTTATATCATACCTCTGTAAAACCATGCTCTCATCATCAAAAATAAAAATCTCTTTTCCCCTTCTGACACAATCAACCATATAATCGGAAAAAATAACCGGGTCAAACACCATTAAACTCATCGCAGCCACTTCGGACCTCTGTATGTAAAACGGTACTCCTACAGGAAAGGTAATAGTTTCATCCACCAGAAAAGAGCCCATACGTTTCGGGGCATGAAGAAAGTTTTGAACTTCAATATAAAGTGTGTCGTTTCTGACAGAACCGCTGAAAACGGATGAATGGGCACCGGACCTGATTGTGAATTCCATTTGCCTGGTGACATAACTGGTCGAATCAATTGCTATTACACTGTGAAAAAACACTTCCCTTGATAATCCGGCGAGGTTCATCTTAATAACATTTTCCTCGGCAGATAGAATAACATTATTGCGTTTGATGGTTACTTCGGATCTGTAACCGACTTTATTGCCGTCCTTAAATACATTATAATACTGACGTTCTTCGGATTCCATCTTGACATCGGAGCTAAAATAACCCAGTTCTTCTTCTGTATTCTCAAGATAATGAGCTCTATATATAAATCCCATTGAAACAGCCCATAACACTGCCGATACCGCGAGCATTTTTAAGGGTTTTGACATTTTTACCATTATTGTAACGCCTCTTTCAGCTGAGACTTTGATATACTTCCCTCTCTGACCATTGATAGAAAGCCGGAAGTACAATCAACAACGGTGCTGGGTTTTCCGGATGCAACATGGTGGGATCCGATAACCATATCAACCGTATCACCGAATTCCTCGATAGCTTTATTATATGTTAAAACAGGCGGTTGCCCTGAAGTATTTGCGCTTGTCGAAATAATCGGTCGTGCGAATTTCCTGGCAAGAGCTGCTGCGACAGGATGCGATGTTACTCTGAATGCAACACCGCCCGATAAGCCGATCAAATGTTCGGGAAGATCTATTTGAGGTTTGATAATAAGGGTTAACGGGCCCGGCCAGAATTTTTCCGCAAGTTTATGCGAAATATCTGAGAAAGAACCGGCCATTTCTTCTACCTGTTTGAGCGAATATGCCAGAAGAAGCATGGTTTTCGGCTCTTCACGGTTTTTTAGAAACTGTATTTTCATGCATGCTTCCCTATTCAGAGGGTCACAACCGATACCATATACTGTCTCTGCAGGATAGACTATTATTCCACCGGCCTGAAGGATTGCGGCAGCTTTTTTTATGTCATTGATACAATCGGAACGATTCATAACCTAAAATTTTTTACGGTAATCGGCAATTTTTCCCGCCAGGTCAGAATTCGATAACGCAAGAATCTGTAGAGCAAGCAAAGCGGCATTCTTTGCGTTGGAAATACCCACCGTAGCAACAGGTATTCCTTTCGGCATCTGTACAATAGAATAAAGCGCGTCCACACCGTTTAAAGCACCTCCGGCTATCGGAATACCAATAACCGGGAGCGTTGTATGAGAAGCGATAACTCCCGGCAGAGCGGCAGAAAGTCCGGCCCCGGCGATAATTATCTTTATCCCTTTGCCGGCGGCAGTTCGTGCAAACTCAGCGGTTTTTTCCGGCTGCCTGTGAGCCGATAGAACATACCTTTCAAACGCGACTCCAAATTCTTCGAGAATAGTAAACGCATCCTGCATCACACTCTCATCTGATGTACTGCCGTATACTACAGCAATTTCTATCATTGGAAACCCCATGTGATTGACAAAGTACGATTGACGAAAGCAAACGTTTCATAATCGCACATCATTCATTCTTTTCTATTCATTATCTATTAAATATTTCATTGCTTTATTACCAATATCGTTCCGGTAAAACGAATCTTTTAAATGAATCTTTCCGGCAGCTTCGTAAGCACGTTTACGGGCCTGTGAAAAATCTGCGCCCCATCCTGTTACGCCGAAAACTCTGCCTCCGGAAGAAACAATATCTTCACCGTCAAACCGTGTCCCGGCATGGAAAACCTTTACCCCATCCAGACTGTCCGCTTCATCTATACCACTGATTTTCAAGCCTTTTGTATACGTACCAGGATATCCCCCCGAGGCAATAACGACACAGAGCGCATAACTGTTCGACGATCGAACCTGCGTTTTCGACAAATTACCCTCCACACATGACATCATAATCTCTGAAAGATCGCCATCGAGAAGTGGCAGAACCGCCTGTGTTTCAGGGTCACCGAAACGGCAGTTGAATTCGAGCACTTTCGGTCCCTTTTCGGTTACAATTACACCTGTATAGAGGAGACCTTTATACGGTATACTCTCTGCAATCATTCCCTGTATAGTCGGCTGAATAAGCTCTTTTTCAATGGTATTGAGGAGTTTCGATGTCACCAAAGGTGCCGGGGCATAGGCGCCCATACCGCCGGTATTCGGACCGGTATCACCGTCATGGGCGCGTTTATGATCCTGAGAAGATACCAGCAGTTTATAGGTAGAGCCGTCACACAGGGCTAAAATCGAGGTTTCTTCACCCTCCATATGCTCTTCGATTACTACCGAATGACCGGATTCTTCGAACATATCCTCAAGCATCATGTGCCTGAGAATTTTTTCCGCTTCATCAGGATCAGAAGCAAAAATTGCTCCCTTGCCCGCTGCAAGCCCGCTTGCCTTTATCCACATTTTCGAATCGAGCGACTTTGCATAGGAAACAGCTTCTTTATAATCATCGAAATCATCAAACTCCGCAGTAGGGATGTTATATTTTCTCAAAAGTCTCTTTGAAAAAATCTTGGACCCCTCGATCATCGATGCCTTTGCGGATGGCCCGAATGCAGGAATACCGGCCTCTTCAAGCAGATCGACAATTCCCATGCAGAGCGGTACTTCCGGACCGACAGCGACAAGATCGATGTTTTCCGAAACAGCAAATTTTGCTACCGCGGTAACATCCTCTGCTTTTATATCAACACATTGTGCATATGAAGATATACCGGCATTACCGGGAGCCGCATATAGAGTTGTAACGTTTTTACTCTGGGACAGCTTCCATACAAGTGCGTGCTCACGTCCTCCGCCGCCTACAACAAGAACCTTCATCATTTCCCCTTTTAAAATTTTCTTATTCAAAATTCAAGATTCAAAGTATTTTTCAATCGTAGAAACCTTTGAAATATACATCAATTTACATCTTTTTAACCGGAAGAACTGTTACCAAATTCAATCATACCTGACTTATGCTCCCAATCCTCCTATGGCACCAATAATGCTTATAGTAACGATACGAAACACAAACCATATAATCAGCATTGGGATCAAAGCCCTTGAAAGGGATTTTTTTGCAAACACTGATATCCCGATACTGATAATGATTATAAACCATAACATGAATATGTCTATATCAAATAATTTTACCAGGAAATTGTTTTCCAATCCTTCAGGGAAAATGGTTCCAAGTGATATTTTTGCCTGGGCAAATGACTCGAGGTATAGTATAACCGGCAGTTTTGCCAATGATCCGACCAGCGTTACAACAGAACCGAGCGCTCCGATTTTGAATGCATCATTAAACGCCAGCTTTTCATTCAGAACCCAGTGTGTAACAGCCATCATGACCAGTGCAACCAACAGAAGCCATATAAATACTCCGACCACCGATGAAACATTTGCCATCACATGCTGAAATCCGGCCATTCTTTCCATCGTTTGTTTCATTTGTTCAATTCTTGCAGCTTTTTCTTCTTCGGTTAAGCCGGTAGTACGCTCGATGCGTTTAACAGTCGATTCAATCTGGTCGTTTCTGATGTAATCTTTTCCAATGTTAATCAGTATGAGACTGATAAGGATTGACAGCACCAACGGTATAATCCAGTCAAACTTGCTGCTTTTTACTGAAAGACTTTTATATACTAACTGTGGAGAAAAAAGCACCATAAGCACACGTTTCAGAGGACTTTTAATTAATTCATCTTCTTCAAAGTACTCATCATTTTCATTCAAATCATCGTTCCTTATCAATTCATTTTCCTCAGTCATTTTTTCCAAAGCCCTATCTCACGCAGGTACATATCCTTGTTTCTCCAGTCCCTGCGTACTTTTACATGGAGATCAAGGTACACTCCGCAGCCAAGAAATTCTTCAATACCCAACCGGGCCTTCGTGCCAATCTCTTTGATAGTCCTTCCGTTTTTACCTATAATAATAGGTTTTTGTGACTTTTTTTCAACTAAAATTGAGGCATGGATAACACATTTCGGCATTTTTTCTTTATACTCGTCTATTACAACAGCGCTTGAATAGGGAATTTCCTCACTCATCATGAGAAAAATCGCCTCACGAATAATTTCTGCAACAAAAAATCGTTCAGGCTGTGAAGATATAATATCATCGGGATAAAGCTTGTTTTCAACGGGAAGGTTGTTTAAAACCGCATTAAAAAGTTCATCTGTTCCATCACCCAAAAGGGCTGATACAGGGAATATTTCCGATTCGGGAAACAATTCCGCGGTTTGTTCAATCATGTGCAGAAGCTTCACCTTTTTTATACTATCAATTTTATTAAGAACTATAATACCTTTTTTGGTTTTTATGGATTCCGCAAGTTTCACCATGGACGGATTGTGCTGTATCCTGAATGTTTCGACATCGATCATGAAAAGAATTATATCGGATTCTGCGATGGCACTTGTAATAAATGAAGCCATAACTTCCTGCATTCTATATCGAGGCCGAAGTATCCCCGGGGTATCAATAAAAATGATCTGGTAGTTCTCAGCGGAAAGAATTGATGTGACATTTGACCGTGTAGTCTGCGGTTTTGGAGTAACAATCGATACCTTTTCCTTGAGATATTTGTTCATCAAGGTTGATTTCCCGGCATTGGGAAGACCAACGATTGCAACGAATCCGCATTTATGCTCAGAACCGACTTTTTGTTTATCAATATGTAACGGCATTATATTCAGCATTTAAGGGGTGAGGTGAAAAAGGACTTTTTCACGTACCATGTACAAAATCTATTATTCCGTCGCGGTCACCTGTCTCGTCGACCAGACGGAAGGGCATATAAATAGGCGCTCCGCTCTGACTCTTGACAGCATGTTCCTTAAGCTAAGATGGTTTTCACCACGTTTATAAAAGGTACTTTTCGTTTTTCACGTATTCTTAAATGCAATGCAGCGTAACGTGTACCATTAGAAACGTACAGACATCGAGATACGGTGTGTGCTGTCAAGTCCGTCGTCAGAAAGAAACGCATAATCAAATGATGTTGACGATATGAGTGGAAGTTTCATTAAGCCCAGACCGAATGTGCCTGTTCCTGCTGCCGAACCGGCTCGAAAAGCCACAAGCTTTTTCATTATATACTCACCGCCAATATTCATGGTTTTTATCCCCTTCTCGTCCGGTGAATCACCAAAAAAGAGCATGGACGCAGAAACGGTGTAATCCCCACCTAACCAGGGCATCACGCTGGAATATGCCAATCCCGCATCCATGATTGCGGCAATTCGGTCGTTGGCTTTACCGTCCCAGGCAACGGTTGTGCCTGTTATATCCCGCAGCAATATACCCAGATCCCAGTGTTCACTCATACCGTAGTGTAGTCCCATATCTATTCCGTACCCGAATGCCGTATCAGGGCCGATTGACCTGCGAATTATTTTTAACGATGCGCCAACAGCGATTTTCCCGGAAAATTTGCGCGCGGATGAGAGATACAACGCATAATCCGTAGCGTCCTCCTTCGAGGCAACCTCCGGGCGGTTATCCTCACCAAGAGGTTTCGAGGTATCCCATAAACGTGTATATTTAATATTTCCGACGCCACTATGTAAAAGAGTTAAACCCATGGACAAATCTTCCGATAACGGCATGCCAAATGAAATGGTGTTGTAGTTAATAAGACCTGCAAACTGCTCTGAATGCATGAGATTGATTTCTTTTACTGTTAAACGGGATAAACCGGCCGGATTGTGATACGAAGAAGTTGCGCCGTCGGTGACAACGACATAGGAACTTCCCATGCCGAGCGCACGGGCGCCGGCTCCGAGTGAAAGAAAATCACCGGCATAGTTTTCCGAGGCGAGGCAAACGTTCACGCTTAGTCCGACAGAAAGCACAACAAGCAACATAACCTTTTCAAGCTGTTTTTTTCCATGTATCATAGCGCTGGATTTCCGACAAGAAGCAGTTGAATATCCATGACATTCGTCCCGGTAGGTCCGGTGACAAGCAGATTTCCCGTTTTTTTCAAATAATTGTATGAGTCATTATTCGTAAGATAATCATCAACGGCAAGTTTCTTTTTTTTTCCGATATGTACCGTTTCACCATCAACGATTCCACCGGCGGCATCTGTCGGGCCATCGGTTCCATCGGTTCCACCGCTCAGAAATACCACATCTTTCATGCCATCCAGATAACGTGATGCCGAAAGCGCCATTTCCTGATTACGGCCGCCTTTGCCTTTACCGCGAACGGTTACCGTCGTTTCACCGCCTCCGATAATACATGCGGGCATATCGAGAGGATTTCCCGATGCCTGAATTTCTGACGCTATCGAGGCAAAAAAAGTTCCTGTTTCCGATGCCTCGCCTTCAATAAAAGTTGATAATACGAGTGTATTGAATCCCATATCAATTGCAGATTTTTGTGCGGCATTAACCGATAAGCGGTTATTTCCGATAAGCGTATTCTCTGCAAACGAGAGGAACGTATCGTTCGGTTTTGCAGTTTCGGGAATTTCGCCATCCACACCTTTTCGAAACCTTTCACGGACACTCTCCGGTATTGAATCCATGATTCCATAGCTCCTGCAGATTTCAAGACAGTCAGAAAAACGAGTGGTATCACACACCGCAGGACCCGAAGCAATGGTGTCAAGTTTATCACCTATCACATCCGATAATATCAGAACATGCAGTCTGGCAGGAAAAACCAGCCGTGCCATGCCGCCGCCTTTCAGTATCGACAGATGTTTGCGAATGGTATTTAATTCACCTATATCGGCACCGGCAGCAAGTAAAAGTTTCGTTACTTCCTGTTTCTGCGCCAGAGTTATCCCATCTGCAGGAGCAGGCATTAAAGCCGAACCACCGCCTGAAAGCAGACATATCACGAGCGAATGTTCATCGGCTTCGGAAAGCATATTTACAATCTTAGCGGTACCGTATACGCCACGGCTGTCAGGTACCGGATGACTGCATTCATGAACATGTATATGGTTTAATGAAATTGCATGGCCATCTTTGGTATTAATCCATCCGTCTGTAATACGGTCATTGAGTATTTCTTCAACAGCCTGTCCCATACGTGCTGAAGCCTTACCGCCACCGACAACATATACTTTTCTATAAACACCCACGGGATAGTGTTTCGTGCCGATCCGAATCACATCCCCCTCGACTGTCATCACATCCTGTATACACCTGAAGGGATCCGCAGCTTTCACAGCGTCACTGAATATCGTACGGGCTGCATCTTTCAAATTCATATCGGTACATTTCCATTATGTATCAGATTATGTAGTGAGGGCGGTGAAAAAGTATTTTCACACGCCCCGGATTTAAATATGTGACTGTGATGTTGTCAAGGGCAAGACAAGCCGGCCTTTCATCATACGTATTGTTTATCAATGGCTTATCGCACGTAATACGTACTTATTTTTCATATTTATTCTCTTTTACAGGACGGCCCTTGACAGCTTATTATCCCGAAGGTATGAGTTTTTCACCTCGCTTGTAGTACTATGTCAATAAAAGGAGTTCGTTATGTGGCAATCAGGGTCAAACATTCAGTGTAACCTCTTCACCGGGAGAATCTTTTTCTTTTTCGAGTATCGGATCAACTTCCGCAGTTATAAACTCCTCAACCTGTTGAGGTGATCTGCCTATATAGAGTTTTGGATCCATGAGATTCTCAAGCTCTTTTTCATCGAGGTCGAATAGAGTCGATTCTTGAATACGACTGATCAAATCGTTTTCCGCACCCTCGCATTTAACCTTTGCGGAAGCTTCATGGGACATTTTTCTTATTTCCTCATGGAGCACCTGGCGGTCACCCCCCTTTTTCACAGCTTCCATAATAATATTTTCCGAAGCGATAAACGGCAGTTCATCTTTGATGTGTTTTTTGATTACAGAGGGATATACAACCAGCCCGGAGGTTACATTTATAGCAATTCTAAGAACCGCATCCGTGCCAAGAAACATCTGGGGCACCGAGAGTCGTTTGTTCGCCGAATCATCCAGCGTACGTTCAAACCATTGGGTCGCCACGGTAAAAGCGGGACTTGATTCGAGTGAAATCACAAATCGTGCAATTGAATTCATACGTTCCGAACGCATTGGATTTCTTTTGTAAGGCATAGCAGAAGAACCGACCTGTGAAGTTTCGAAAGGTTCCTCAACCTCCTTGAGATGCGAAAGAAGCCGTATGTCATTTGCCATTTTTGATGCGGATTGACATATACTCGAAAGGAACGACGCTGCTTGCGAATCAATTTTTCTCGTATAGGTCTGGCCTGTCACCATGAACCACTTCGAGAAACCAAATTTTTTGCTTATCATCTCATCCAGTCTCTTTACCTTTTCAGTATCACCATCGAAAAGTCGCAGGAAAGAAGCCTGCGTACCGGTGGTTCCTTTTACGCCCCTGAAACGCAGGTTTGAAATCAGATAGTCAAGGTTATTGTAATCAATAACAAAATCCTGAAGCCATAGTGCTGCTCTTTTTCCGACAGTCGTAAGCTGTGCCGGCTGAAAGTGTGTGTAACCAAGTGTGGGTAAATTCTTATGTTCGAGGGCAAAATCCTTAAGACTGCGGATGACATTAACCAGCTTTTTTCGAATAATACTCAAAGCGTCCCTGATTTGAATAAGATCGGTATTATCTCCAACATAAGCAGAAGTAGCGCCGAGATGAAGTATGGATTTGGCTTTGGGGCACTGCTCGCCGAATGCATGTATGTGTGCCATAACATCGTGCCTGAAACGTTTCTCAAATTCAGACGCTGTATCAAGATTAAGATCATATATATGCGACTCAAGTTCGGTTATCTGCTCAGAAGATATGGGCAGTCCGAGTGCCATTTGCGCCCTTGCAAGTTCACACCAGAGCTTACGCCATGTTGTAAACTTTGTTTCAGGCGAAAAAACCTTATTCATCTCCGATGATGCATATCGAGTCACCAGAGGATTTTCGTAAGTGTCACGATTTCGTTTTTCCATCAGAACAGTCTTAACTTGAATTCCATATCTTTTGTGTATTTTCCGGGATTACGTTGAAAATCAGTAATAAATGAATCAATATTTGCATTCGTACGCCGTAATTCTTCGTACAGATCGTCATACTTGATCAGCCGTGCAACTGTGCCCTCTCCGGAATCCATGTATGCCGCAATGGTATCAACGACAGTTGAAAGATTCTGCATATCTCCTATGAACGAGGATATCTTATCCGATGTTTGCTGGAAGCTTTCAATAGCTTTTTCCATTTTATTCTCATTGGACACCATGAAATTCTTCATCTCAGTGGTAGTAACTTCCAGGTTTTTTATGGATTTTGTTATCGGTTCTTTATTTTGTAAAGCCAGTTCTTCGTAAATCTTAATGGCATTTTGAAACTTATGCAGTGTTTGTCCAAAATCATTTGAAAGTTTTGAAATATCAAGATCATTATTGATTTTTTCACTGATACTGTCCAATTTCTTTAAGATTATACCTGCATCAGCCATCAGACTGCCAATACCGGTACTCTCAGTGCCTTTATGAATAATCTCCGGATCAAGTTCTCCGTTTCCATCACCGGGAGTTATCACCAGCACCTTATCCCCCATAAGACCGACATCTTTTACCGTGAATGAGCAATCCGGAGCTAATTTAAGATAATTCATATAAAAACTCACAAGGGCCTTCTTATTGTTATCGAGAGATATTTTGGTAACCTCACCGACTTTAATGCCCGATATTTCAACCGGATCCCCCGGGGCAATACCATTACCATCAATGAATTCAACGGTTATTCTTACTTTCTTTTTTGCCGGATTATAATCTTTGACCCAGAGTACCCCTCCGAATACAATAACCAGTGCAATCAAGGTTGTGAATCCAACTTTCAGTCTTGTAAGGGCAGAAGTACTCATCTCATTATCCTTTGACAGCTTCTTCTATATTACAGCATCGACAGCAGATCAACGTTTTCATGGCCGGGCAAATCTCTGAAATCCAGTTTTAAGCCGGCATTACTGAGTGCTTTTAAATACTTTGAATCCTCATCATCAATAAAAATGTAATTCAGTATTTGACGTTTTCCCTTAACCGAGTGCATTCCTCCCACATTAATCGATGTAATATTCCCTCCTTTTTCCACAACTCTGTAAGCATCATAAGGAGATTCGAAAAGCACATACGAAGATCGGGGATCGTGATTAAGTTTGTTTATAACCTCAGGAGCCTCATCGACAGTAATAACAATTCCATCTATATAATCAGGTAAGGCGGCGAGACAAAGTTCTCTTTCCCAATCCGATTGTGCAACATCGTCGGAAACGACAACGATGTGCTCGGGTTTTAAATACTTTCCCCAGCCCTCGGTAACCTGACCATGAATGAGTCTGTCATCTATTCTTACTAAAAGTATTGACATAAAAACACAATATAGTTATGATTCCGGAATTACGACTTACCTTAATAAAAATATAATATAATTTCAAAGGAAACAATACATTAAAATGTTATACTTTCCCGTACTTAACAATTTTGCACAAGTGAACAGTCAATCTGTTTTTATACCTCGTTTACCATCCATTTCCAGAATAGCAGAAAGTTCATCGAAAGATACCGTTTCTCTTTTATTGACAAACGAGAGCAGCATCGGAAGATTCAATCCTGTAATGATATGGCTTCTCGGCACCTTTGCCATCTTTGCGGCTCGCCAGCATGAACCTCCGAAAACATCAACAAATAGTATTACTTCTTCACCCGGATTATTATTACAGGCATCTTTTATTTTATCCATTATCTCCTGGGTTGAAAGACCATTGTTCGATATGGGAACGATATTTTTATAGGTTCCGCTTATCGATTCAAGTGCCTCCAGAAGAGCAATGCTGACGTTTCGATGTCCGACAATTAATCCTGTAATCACTTTATATATTTATTTTCCTGCGATTTAATTTTCATGAGTTGCCGTTTGGAAAGCTCTTTTGCGGCATTATACCCGATAGTTTTTAAAAGATGATTCAGCGCAATACTCTCAACGATAACCGCAATATATTTCCCGGGATAAATCGGCACCTCGACACGTGGAATATCAATATCAAGTATTGTTGAAACCTTTTCATCTAACCCGGTACGATTCAACTGTCTTTCATCATCCCAGTCAACAATCTGAACCTCAACTTCAATTCGTTTCTGTAAACGAATCGCCCGTACACCGAACATCTGTTTAACATCCACTATTCCAACGCCGCGAATCTCCATTAATGTCCGTGTTAATTCGTTGGAAGTGCCAACAATAATACCGCGATACTTTCTTACAACATGAATAATATCATCAGCTACCAGTCTGTGGCCTCTTTCGATGAGATCGAGAGATACTTCACTTTTCCCTATACCCGGTCTTCCGGTGAAAAGCATTCCGATCCCGTATACATCAACAAGCGTTCCATGAACAGTTGTAGAGCTCGCAAAAATATCCTCAAGATAGTAACTGAACAAGTGAACAAACTGTGTTGTACTCATAGCAGTAACGATAAGAGGAATTCTTTTTTCTTCACATAAGTGTATTATTTCCGGGATAGGAGTTTTACCGTTTGTAAAAATTATACAGGGGATGTCGAATTGGCAGATAATTTCAACGGCTTTTAATTGCTCATGATTCGGGAGGTTATTAAGGTAAAGTAATTCTGTATTTCCGATGAGCTGGACACGGTTATAGGTAAATAGATTGACAAAACCAGCCAGAGCAAGACCTGGCCGATTTAATTCATGAGAAATTATAATATTATTGAGACATTCTCGCCCTGCAATCAGTTCAAGACGGAGCCTGTCCTTATTTTCATTAAAAAAATCACCGACTTTTATTATACCCACATTTGAACCTTATCTATTATTCTTCAAATTCTTCAAATTCTTCAAATTCTCCCGGTTCAATAACCGATTGGAGTGTTGCCTTTCTATGATCAATTACTTTACTCTTCAGTTTCTTTACCTGTGTTTTTACTTTATCAATTGCGGAATCAAAAGCTTTTATATGATTAAAATCCTCATAATTGGCTGAAATTACAGAGCCGGGGACATGTAATAAAATTTCCACCTTATAATTTGAATTTTGTTTGTCTAAGGTTACAGTGGCATCAATTATATTCGCATAATATTTTGAAAGTTTTTGAATCTGGTTTTTCATTGATTCTTTATAACCATCGCCCAAATCCTCATGCCTGCAAGTAATCGTTACATTAAAAGAATCGTAGTTTTTCATAAGATTTACTCCATAAAATGATATAACGGAATTATTAAATATAACAAAAAATTTTGTGCACCTTAAAGCTTAACATATGTCAAAACAAATGCTTTTTAAACATTTTTTTAGACAAATAAATCCAGTTTTAGTACGCACAATAGGTATCGACATATAAGAAATATTTTAAAAAAGATGTAAAAAATATTTTAAAGACTATTCTAAAAATAAAATAAAACGGTCACGTAATCAATAAATTTTTCGACATGTTTTCTATAATGAAACTATAGTAAGTATATTCAAGGAGTTGGAAAATTTGTTCTATATGTTTCAATTATTTCATTGATTTTTTGTAACTCCGGACCAATTTTAGCAGATCGGGAAAAATCCGGATTTAAAGAAACTCCCGCTGCACCATGATCAAGCACAGTCTTTATGTTATCTAGCGTAATACCTCCAAAAGCCAGCACCGGTACATTTGTTCGAGAAATAAAATCTTCCAGAGTTTTCAAATTTCCGCTCTCATCAACCTCATTATTCTTAAATACCGGGCCAACAATATAATAATCTGCTTTTTCATCAGTCTGATACGGAACATTCATATCAAAATGGATGCATGAAACAATCACAAAACTTATTCCTGCAATGGTTCTACAGTCTTTTACCGTAACATCACCATATTCCACACACAGTCCATCAGCATGCAGAATCAATGCGATGTCAAGCCTGTTTTCGATTATTGAAGTTACTTCTCTGCCTGAGCATCCGGACAGCATACGTTCGGCATTTTTCAAAAAATCACTGTCATTTGATCTCTTATCACGATACGAAACGGTGCCCGCTCCCCCATCCAAACAAGCATCGGTTATTTCAGATATATCGTTTCCATTTATTCTGTCACGATCAAGTACCACATAAAGTCCCAACCTGCTTTCGTTAATCAGATTTTGCAGATGAATCATCGCAATGAGCGACTTCTCAATATCATACAATTCAAATCTGATTCTCTTGAATTTTTCCGACAGTGAGGGAAAAGATAATTTTACATATTCCTCAAGCGCCCGTACCGCTTCCTGTGAACGTGAAGAATTTGCCCTGACAATAGAAACAATATCTGCACGGGTTTTTTCAGAAGACGTTTTCCCGCTGCGGAGTACATCATGTTCGGAATCTCGTGCTAAAAGCATTAATCTCGTAAGATCTTTTTCTTCATGTAGTATATGAACAATGGAATGACGGATATTCTTAAGCTGTTTTGTCAGGTTAGCATCATTGAAAAGCATCCGTGCTGTGTCCTCAAGGACACGAATACCCTCCATCGCACGATTCATATTAGCATCTAAAAGGCGATAAACTTCGGTATTAATCCGTTTCATGATTGGGAACTAATTATAGAATTATACTATTTTATGATATCGAGTTAAAAGGTTTGAAATACTACACATTTGATTTCAAGATATGCGATCCTTTATCTGGAAATCATCATTTTAAAATTATTCATCTGATTGTTTGGAAAAGTCGAAATTTAAATGACCTTCCCCTTTCTCCTGAACAATTTTAACTATCCATCCCTTAACTTCTTTACCATGTACAATAATTTTTTTGTGGTGTTTTTCCAATACCTTGGAATTAGGATTTATTCCCGAACATTTACCACTGATATCCCGGCAAAAAATCCATTCCGTACCTTCATCTTTATTTTCTTGCGTCATGAAAAATCCCCTTATTGATGTATCCTGAAACTTATGGGTCTCTGAAATCCCCGGGGTAGCGTCGTTCTATAGTTTTACGACTCATATAACCCTTGATAAGTTCCATAAATATTCCTATGTCACGGTCAAGATCGAGGTTTATACCATCATAAAAAAACACTCTACAGGGCAAATCATTATGGTCTCTGGAAAATGAAGGATAAATCGCTTCGCTTACAATACCGTTCATGCAGGAAAACGGGCTTATGTCAACGATACCATCGATGCCTTTTGTATAAAGGTATCCTGCCCTGCCAAGGCTTAACGCCATCTCCCCAAGTGCACAGCGGGCGGGTAGATATGGTTCGCCGTAATGGGCAATGACTTCGGTATCCGCAGGTTCCTCATACCCGATATTATCATCATGAAAAGGCTCAAGTAAAAAATGCTCGTCATTTTTCATGATATATTTTTTTATCTTTGCGAAAGCCATACCTAATGAAAATTTTTTTCCGGTTCGTATCATATCCTCGGTACGGCTCCAGTCTGTATAAAATACCCACTCGGTTACATCGGCTATCCATGTTTCCGCACCATATTCCTCGAGTTTCAATAACATGTTTTCATTTGCAAATTTATTATGGCGGCAAAAAATTTCTCCAAGTATAGCAATCAGTGGTTTCCCTTTTACAAAATCAGTATCGATAGTTCTGTATTCATCCCTTGTTGCAATAAGTTCCCCCTTGAGCATTTCAAGTCTTTTTTTAAAACCTATATCATTCCTTTCCAGAACTTTTTCCGCCCGCTTTAATCCATTTTCATAGACACTGTCAGTTGTACCTTTCACCTTCTCGTAGGGACGGATTTTTAAAAGCATTTTCCGGAGTATATCGGCGGTCACCATCGCAACAAAAGCTGCCCGAAAAAAATTTATTTTTTCACCTGAAAATCCGCCGATATCGCTGTATCCGTTTTTGGATGATGGCGAAACAACTAAAACATCCTTCAATCCCTTTTTCTTCAACACATTACGCAGCAAATGATTATACTGGCCGAACCTGCATGGTCCGTTCGAGGAGGGCATGAGAAATGCAGTCTTTTCGGGTTCAAATCCTTCCGTTTCCGTGATCTTCAGATAATCTCCCATTGTTATCTTCTCAGGCAGACACTCCTCACCCGATGAATACATGTTGCCAAGTTCAAGCGTCCTTTCGTCAGATGGCGGCACTGCATGTGCATCTATATCAATCGACCGAAACGTCGCCGCCAATAGTAACGCTCCCGACCTCGTCATCGGATGTATGTATAGTTTCCGTCCCTGTAATCCTTTGTTCCCGTTACCACCCACTATTATACCCCCTCATTCGCTCAGAAAACCCTTTGAATCTAAATAAGCTTCGCATCTCGTCATCATTCCTGCATCATTGGAATGACCGTCGAACTGCAGTACGAGAAACGGACGGCCTATCGCTTCACGGATATACTGCTTGATAAATGAATCCGGTCCACATAAAAAATTGGTTATATATATAATATCAAATTGCGGCTTATCGGAAAGCTTAACCGCTGTCTGTACTATTTTCTTCCCGTAATTCCAGAACATATTATCGTTTATTTCGGTAATGTCAATGCTTTCAATATCAATAAAATCAATCGGCACTACATTTATACCGTAAATTCCTGCAAGTTTTGATGCCACCGATAAATTTACCGCACGATCATAAATATTATATGGTCTTCCTACAAGTACAATTGCTTTTTCGTTCGTCCTTTTCAATGCTTCTATTGCCTTTTTCCCTTCATCGAGAAGGTTATATTTAAATTCACGTTGTGCCATGAATGCCATATCTACAGCATTATCTGAAATTTTACGCGAAACACCTAATGTTTTAATACTTTCGTAAAGTTCTTTCTTTACCATTCTTTCACCGTCCCTAAAATGAATAGTCGGCTTCAGAATTTTCTTCCTGTGATTATGAAATGCCGGCGAATGTTCGGCGACAAAAGGTAAAGTCGTCCCCCATGCGCATACAAATGACTCCGTTTCGGGCGTTTCAGTCTCTTCGTTGATAATATTGGGAATCCATACATATTCAACACCCTTTTCAAGCAGACTCTTTATATGCCCATGCGCCAGTGTAATAGGAAAACAAGGTTCGGATACAATGCTTTCAATACCCATATTCGTAATCGAAGTATTTGTCGGGTCGGAAAGAACGGTACACAATCCGCATTCTGTAAGATAAACGTTGAAAAACGGCAGTTTATCGTACGTGTACATTGTCAAGGGGATACCCACAACCGGCCCCGGTTTCC
>AQSL01000160.1 GCA_000403035.1 Candidatus Latescibacter anaerobius SCGC AAA252-E07
TTCCCCCAAAGGGGGCAGGAATATAATTTCTTATTTCACAAGTAGTTGCCCCCTCCGGGGGAAAGTCGGGCGTAAGCCCGGAAAGGGGGCGAAAAAAACAAACATGCTCATGAAGCAAATTATCTATCCATTAATTATCTTATAATTCGTAATTACTTGTCTTTAAATAGTTTTATATGTTTTAAAGTATAATTTTACCGGACACTACATAATGAAACTATAAATAATCGGGTTTCTCTTTTTGCCCGTTCTCCTGATTGAAAGGTTTAGCACCATGAATCCGGATTCGGTCTTTATGTGAATGCTGTCAAGCTTTTTAAAAAATAAACGAGAAAAATAATCTTTTTTCCGGGTAAATACTTGCATAAACCGTGTTCAATGTACTATTTTCATATCAAATAAAAATCAATTATGAATGTTTCGGTATAAAAAGTAAAGGCAACTATATGAAGCCGGATATCTGGATAGACGGACAATTTGTTCCATGGAATGAAGCGTGTCTTCACCCATTATGCCACAGTCTGCAGCGCGGTTCAACAATTTTCGATAGTATAGACTGTATAAAAGCTCATAATGGTCGTGCATCGATTTTCAGGCTTCGGGACCATATAGTACGTTTTGAGAATTCATCGCGTTTAATCGGAATGCCTCTCGGGTACACCGTTGAAGACCTTATGAATGCTGTCATTGAAACGGTGGCAAAAAGCGGGCTGAAAACCTGTACAATACGCCCTCTTGCCCTTTATTCGGACCCGGTATTCGATGTCTACCCGGGAGATTCACACGTATCGGTGGTAATAGGGATCGGAGAGAAAAGTGCCATACAGGAATCAATAAAAATGAAAATCAGCCGTATTCGAAAAATCGAAGCGACCTCTATGCCCATAAAGGCAAAAGTATCAGGGAATTACATTGCTTCTATGATAGCAAAATCGGAAGCTATACAGGAAGGATTTGACGATTCTATTATTCTCGACCGCAACAATTATGTTGCCGAAGGTTCAACATCAAATATATTTATCGTCGAAAAAGGCACACTCATCACCGCACCGGGTGATAGAATCCTCCAGGGAATTACGCGGAACACCATAATAGCTTTATCGGAAAATATCGGTCTGGGGCTTAATCTGGAACTCTATTCCCCGGAACGTCTCAAAGCTGCGGATGAGGTATTCCTGAGCAGTTCCGGCAAAGGGGTTCTGCCGATAACTCAGGTCGACAGCGAGGTAATAGGTAACGGGAAACCCGGACCGGTTACGTCACGTTTGAGATCCTATTATAAAGACATTATCATGGGACGTGTTTCCGAGTTTGAGCATTGGCTGACCTACGTTTAGCAGGAATTCCAATACCATATTTCAGCTTTACGCATCATTGTTTTTATGGAAATAGTTGCTAATAATATGATTTGAGATAAACGATATATGACTACCAATAATAAACGTCTCTACGATTACATAGTATTGTCAGGAGTTATTCTTATCACACTCTCCGGGACAATATCAGTTTTAAAAAACCATATGGTTGCAGACAGCTGGGTTTTTGTCTATCCGCATTCTTTTTCCGAAACGTTAGGGTATTTTCATACATCAATTATTCCTGAAGAATGGGGAGCCATCTGGCTACGTCCTGTTCCGATGATTTTTTTCTGGCTGGATAACATTCTATGGCCCGGAACAGAATGGGGACCTCACCTCACGAATATTCTTTTTCACCTCGGTAATGTGTGGCTTATCTGGCTGATAATCACCTTTATGTGCGGTCAATCAAACACAGCAAAACATGAAGTAAAATGTGGATTACCGGCGCTGGTATCATGTCTTTTTTACGGCCTTCATCCGCTCAATGTGGGATCGGTCGGATGGGTTGCGGCAAGATTTGATGTAATGAGCGTAACATTCGGTCTTGCAGGGACATACATGTGGCTTAAATGGATGAAAGACGCCGGTAAAATATCGAATGTACTTACTGCCGCTCTTTTATTGTCATGCTCAATTCTCTCGAAGGAACAGGGCGTTGTTTTTCTCGCAGTATGTTTTCTTACCGGACTCATCGGAGCGCTCTCGGATGAACAGAACCGTGAAAAATACTGGTATAGTCTGGCGTTTCTTTCCTGCCTGGTTATTGTGTATCTGGTGTACCGCTATTCCGTTTTTCATGGTATGGGCGGTTATATCACATCGCAGGGTGGAATGAGCCTTGTTCCGCCCGCAGCTTTTACAACAGCCATCCTGTTCCCTTTACTCAATGTATTTCCCGAATGGTCATTCACGTTTTCTTTTCTGATAACCTCTCTTTTGCTGCTTTTGCTTATGCTTTTTATGTTGACAGTTCGCACAAGAACGCACGGGCGAATACAACGTATCCATATCATAACCGCAGCCGCTCTCTTTTTCTTCGGTATTGCGACAACCGCCCCTCATGACGGTATGCGTTTCATCGATATTATGGGGCATGCCGAATCACGGTTTGCCCTTATAGCAATTACCGGTGTATCTTTGCTCCTCGGTATAGGATGCCGTATTCTTATCCGGTCGCTGAGAGTATACCGTATCATGCTTGCCGTTATTCTTGTATGGGGACTCTGTGCCGCATGGAGAACCGATGTGCAAATCCAGGCATGGAAAAACTCAGGCCTTACCGCCCACCACATCATCAGTACAACACTCTCGACAGCGCCCGATCCGCCGAAGAACAGCATACTGTTATTTTTTGAAATCCCCCGAGGAAACGACCAGTTCGCTTACATTTTCGGAATCGGTCTGAAAGAAGCCATCCTGAGGAACTATCCCGGCAGAAACGACATAACAATCATACCGAAATCTCAGGGCAAGGACCTCAGGGGTGTCAATCCCGACCGTGACTATGTGTTCGGTTATAATAAGAAAAGTGGTGAGCTTGAAAGACTATTACCAAATAAGAAGAAATGATGAATGCAGAATACAGAATGAATAACATAACCAGAAAAACGACTCCTACTCCGTCCTGTTGTTCACCACATTCGATACAATCAAGGGGTAGGTTTTGATACCATAGAAGATAAGAATAACCAGCGAGGGTGTCGTTATATTGAAGAGAAGCGAAAGGTAGAGAAACGCATACACTGCATATACATAGAACAGAAGAGGAACGCTGACGGCAAACAGGAAATCTTTCTTTATCGAACGAACGAATGAGAAAAATAAACTCGAGAGAATCCCGCATACAACGGTGATAATAAAAATCACATTCCCCGGCATAACCCTCAGAAAATCCTCTTGCAGCAGCGTGGTAAGCGCCGATGCATGCAGTTCCACACCCGGAATGAACTTGTTTCCGGGAATTTTTTTGATGTCATTGAGCCGTTCGGAACTCGAACCGACCATGACAATTTTATTGTAGAACGTTCCGGTTGTGAAATTACGGTTCAGAACATCCACATACGAGACGTATTGAAACGTTCTTTTCCCGGAGTATTGATAATTAATTCTCATAAAGCTGTATTTGTCGGCGGGGATGAAAGTTTCTCCGAAACGTATTCCCCTCGGAGATATTTCCGCATCAGAGGAATGCAATCCTTTGGTATATAACCACATCTGGAGAGATACCGAAGGGAACAGCAATTGTTTATAGGTCATATAGAGCGGAATATGCCTGAATACACCGTCACGGTCCGGCATACAATTGGTAAATCCGATTCTCTCGGAGGACATAATCAGTTCATGAAACGAAAAATCGATCTGTTTCGATGTCAGGAAGGTCAATCTGTCAGGAGGCACATAATCATACCATCCCAGGGGGAAACGGTCATTGGATACCGTGTCCGACGGTCTTATTTTAGTGCTTCTATAATCGAGATTGAGAAAGAAACCTGAAAATACATTACCGGCAATTCTGATTGAATCGACAAGGAATCTATTATCTATGTAACTGCCCCCTTTCCTGAAAATCACATCGAGAAAAATGATTTGTGCGCCATCCCTCTTGAGATTATCAATAACTTCTCCCAGATTGCGCCGCGACCAGAACCGGTTGAAATCGCCAAGTACCTTCATGGAACGATCATCGATATCGAGAATCACGACCTGACTGGCATCATGATCGAATGCTCCTTTTACTCTGAAACGACGGTTAAAATGACTATCGTCTATAAAATTTTGAGTATACAGAATCGGATAATATGCCAGTGTCTGGGAGGCGGTATAGGCGATGAATGCGACAATAAAGCCGTATACAATCTGTTTTATGACACGTTGTATCATTTCAGTACCGGTACCTTACCATAAAAAACCCGGAAACAGTGAAGTTCGGAGTAGTATAACTTCACCACAGAGTAATTCAGATTGTGATTATAATGAACGTGACGGTAATAGTCAACATTTTGTGGAAGGAAATGTAGTTCCAATATGATTCTGCGGCCGGATAATGTTACATATGCTCACTTTTATTTGCAGCAATACCCAGTCCTGTTACAAGAATTATTCCCACCACCCAGAGAAAAAAACTGAGCCAGTCAATAGGATAATCGTAGGTTATCGGCAGAAATTTGACAGCTTTACTCATGGTAATCTGCGGCGGGAAAATAATAAGAAACGAGGCGGCAAGTACACCGATAACCAGAAACATTATTTGCCATTTATTCATATATGTTTACTCCGTGTACCAAAATCTGACGGTTTTTACCATTATAAAGAAATAAATGCAAGACTATGACTTACGGTAGTATTTACTTTTTTTTCTATCAACTCCATTTTAAAACTAAAGTTAAAACCAAAATGAAAGCTTGTCAAATACCTTTTTGATTAGACTACCTCAAATTTTGTAAAACGTATCGTCTCTTTTCTCCGCCAGACCCATGAAAAAAGCGAAACGGGCAAGGTCTTTGACCATAATTTCGAGATATTTTTAGTGAACCGCCAGAACTTTTGTGTGTCTGGGAAGCGATTTTTTTGTGGTTAATCCCTCCTGCGGAAGAG
Source organism: Candidatus Latescibacter anaerobius SCGC AAA252-E07 (assembly GCA_000403035.1). GTDB lineage: Bacteria > Latescibacterota > Latescibacteria > Latescibacterales > Latescibacteraceae > Latescibacter > Latescibacter anaerobius. The sequence goes on from AQSL01000160.1 coordinate 4,956, forward strand.
AATTTAGGATGTAAGCAGTGGCTACTGGGGTAAAAGAGAGTAAAATGTGCGTGTTGTTATCATTGCTTAAAACGGCCTCACGGTATGCGGTTCACCTTCCACTATAAAGCCCAGCGGAATAGCGTTCAGGTGCATGCGCTTGTCAGGAATTTTTTGTGAAAGCAATATTCAGAATGGGAAACGTAAGCGTAACTTTATTGTTGTCAACAATAACAGAGTATTTCTCTTTTGTTTCCCGTGTGGTCGCTTCCAGGAGACTTTTATACGGTGGATATAATTCACAAGAAAACGTTATCTTTGAATCGAATGATTCGGCCTCCGTAAAAGCATGATTTTGAAATAAGCGTACCATCTCGTTTTTTGTATACATCCTGATATGACCGTCTTTCGTCAATCCCTGAAACGTATTGATAAAATCTTCGTTGTCATGTTCGTTTCGTATGGCGTCTGAAATGACTACTCTACCACCATTTTTTATGACTTTTCGTATCTCTTCGAGGGTTACATCTATGTTCGGAAAATGATGGAGCGCGTATCTGCAAATGACGCCGTCAAAGATTATTTTATAATCAGGAAATTTCATTCCACCGAAAATTTTGAAGTCTATGTTAGATAAAGATTGTTCTTTCACCTTTTTAAGATTTTCGGCTATTACCTCATCGGCAATGTCTAATCCTACAACCGAGCAACGGGGAAATTGTTCGGCAATTTTAAATCCGACATAGCCGGTACCGGTCGCTAAATCCAGATACGTTCCCGTTCGCCGGACTTTCAATAATGCAATAAGCTTTTTACACTGAGCATCATCGGTAAGAATTGTTTCGCACTCTGATGTCCTGAGCCATTTATTGAAGCTGTTTTTTGCCTGGGTAATGAATTGTTCGGGTGTTGTTTTGGTTTTTTCTTTCATCAAACTATCCAAATCCTGAATTGAGCGATTCTGTTGCAGGGGCAACCCTCGTGGTTGCCCGAACATAAGGATAGGGGCAAGCCCTACCCCTACGACAATTGTATGATCTATTGGGTAACATGTTCTATTGTAAAGGGCAAAACCCCTGCCCGACCGGGATACATCTATGCTTAATTAATCCGGATCACGAGAAAAGTCAAGGTGAAAACGTGGAAACCGGATTCTTCAAAATTTTTCCACCCTTAAAATATATTGTATCTTAAACCGAAACCTCCGCCAGTTCGCACCACCGTGTGGTATACCGTGGAGAACGTTTCTGAAACCTTGTTTTCCACTTCCGGTTCACACCGGTGACAGCATATTTCACCGTATCTTTTCCCATACGCCCGTTAATTGCATCGAGTGCCTGCATCAGCTTTTTTGAGGCCTCACGGTTCCTGGTATCAAAAAGATCGGTCTGTATCTGATTTTCCGAAACCAGCCCGGCGAGCACTACCCCCGCTTTGTTGAAGCGGAATCCCTTCCTGAATAGCTGTTCAACCCCTTTCAGCGCATACCGGATGAGTTCCTGGGTACAGCCGGTTGGAACAGGCAGTTCAAGAACGGTCGATTTACAATACTGCGGTTCATCCCTGAAACGATTTGTCATCATGAAAACCATGAGCGCCCCTGCCGCCAGACGCTGATTCCGAAGCTTTTCTCCCGCTCTTGCGGTGTAGACGGCGACCGCTTCCTGCATCTCGGTGAGCGATGTGACGGGCTTTCCGAATGACCTCGATACGCAGATTTCCTTTTTTGCGGAAGGGCACAGTTCCATGGAAATGCAGGGTATGCCCCGAAGTTCCCGAACCAGCCGGAGTCCCACAACGCTCATGTGTTTTTTGACCCATGAATCCTCGGCATTCCGGAGGTTAAGAGCGGTTTCGATCCCGTGTTTCCGGAGGAATTTCGCATACTGTCTCCCTACCCCCCAGACTTTCTCTACCGGGATGAGCGAGAGCGCCTTTTCCTGATAGGGGGAAGCGGTGAGATTCAGTACGCCGCCGGCTTTCGGTGATTTTTTGGCAAGCCTGTTCGCAATTTTTGCAAGCGCCTTGGTTTCCGCAATTCCAATGGTGACAGGTATGCCGGTCCATCTCCTGACAGTAGAGCGAATGGTCGAACCGTATCCATAGAGACTGCCCCGTGCAATTCCCGAGAGGTCCAGAAACGCCTCGTCGATCGAATAAATTTCCATCTCCGGGGTAAAGTACGACAGGGTTTCCATAATCCGCTGCGACATGTCGCCGTAGAGGGAATAATTGGAGGAATGGGCATAAACCTTCCCCGACCGGATCAGGTGCTCAATCTTGAAAGCCGGAATCCCCCCCCGTATGCCCAGCGCCTTTGCCTCATTGGAACGGGCAACAATACACCCGTCATTGTTGGAAAGCACAACAACCGGCTTCCCCTCAAGCTTCGGGTTAAACACACGTTCGCAGGAAGCATAAAAGTTGTTGCAGTCGACCAGCGCAATGACCGAATCCATACAATCTCTCCCTCGTTTTCCTGTCACCGGAATGCAGAAGTCAGAAAAACGGCTGCTTCACATAAGTTTCATTCTTATAGAGACTTATCTTATAGCGCTATCCTGAATCCTGTCTTCCGGCCGTTCTATTCGTTTCCTTTACAATGCATGAATGACATGTGTGACCACACCCCATATTTCGGCGTTCATTTCCTCGGTCATCTCGATAGGCCGGTAAGATTTGTTGTCGGCGGCAAGAAACAGTTTATCCCCGGATTTGCAAATCCGCTTTACCGTTAATTCTCCGTCAACCACCGCTATGACAACATTGTTGGTAGCCGGCTCGAGCGCACGGTCCACGATGAGAATATCCCCGGAATGTATTCCCGCATCGATCATCGAATCGCCTGCAGCGCGCACAAAGAATGTCGCCGCCGGGTGCTTTACCAGATAGTTGTTCAGATCCAGTTTCCCCTCGATGTAGTCATCGGCAGGCGAAGGAAACCCGGCGGAAACGGGAGCCATGAATAGAGGCTGCCGGCAGACAGTCGCCCGGTCATCCGGACTCATTACTTTCATGCAATCTTTCATACAACATCCTGCTGTATTTCAGCGTCGTTTACTCCACCCGGCATACCGGTGTAAATAATAATATAGTGTAATTGTTTATCTATGTCAAGCAGTGTTTTTTGTTTTCCGGCAATCCCCTATTATTTCCCTCGGCCGGATTCAAGATTCAAAATTCCGGGCTCAAAATGTTGAGCGGGTTTTGCAGGGTTTGATCAAAAAAAACAAATTTGGTGTGAAGGAAAAAAGATGTTTTTCTTCTTTTTTTATCCCTTTTTTATAATAATTTGTTTTGTGAAATAATGTTTTTTATTATTATAGAAAAGCGGTATATTTTTACCTTAAGGAATATTCATCGTAAAATAAGCAGAATTTTTTATTTATAACTGTTTAAATTTATTAATTATACTCTCAATATCTGAAAATACTATTCTGAATAAAACGGTAGGGGTTACTATGGTTAAAAGACACAAGATACCTCTCAGAATCACGGATACAACGCTTCGAGATGCCCATCAGTCGCTCTGGGCAACGAGAATGAGAATCGATGATATCATGGAAATTATTGATGTTATTGATTCGGTTGGTTATTACTCCCTGGAAATGTGGGGGGGCGCTACATTTGATGTATGCCTGCGCTTTTTACGGGAAAATCCCTGGGAACGCCTGCGGAAAATTAAGTCGAGAGCACCTAAAACACCCCTTCAGATGCTTTTGCGAGGTCAAAACATTCTCGGTTACAAGAATTATCCCGATGATCTGCTCGACCGTTTCATAGCACTTGCATGTTTTAACGGCATTGATATTTTTCGGGTGTTTGATGCGCTCAATGATACCCGTAACCTTGAGTTCGCTATTACATCCATAAAAAAACACGGAGGTCATGCTCAGGGAACCATATCGTATACTATAAGCCCGTTACATACGATTAAGAAGTATGTTAAATTTGCCAGGGAACTGGTTGAACTCGGTATAGATACGCTCTGCATTAAAGACATGGCGGGCATACTTTCTCCTATTGCAGCGGAAAAACTGGTGAAAGCGCTTATTGAGGAAATCGATGTACCTATTCAGCTTCATTGCCATTCGACAAGCGGGATGTCTTATGCAACTTATGTTGAGGGTGTACGGGCTGGCGCAGGCGCTATTGACTGCGCTATTTCGCCTCTTGCAGGTTATTCATCCCAGCCTCCTGTTGAGACTATGGTGGCGATTTTCAGTGAAACCGATTATGCAACCGAGCTCGATTTCGATGCTCTTGAGAAAGTGGAAAAGCATTTCAAGAATATTGCGTTAAAAATGAAACCGAGTCATACGCCAACTTCTCCTATCGATCCGGGAATCATACGGCATCAGATCCCGGGAGGAATGATATCTAACCTCAGATCCCAGCTTGATCAACAGAATGCGCTGGATAAAATTGACGAGGTTCTCGATGAGGTTCCAAGAGTTCGTGCCGACTTCGGTTACCCACCCCTTGTAACTCCCACAAGCCAGATTGTTGGCACCCAGGCTGTTCTCAATATTTTAACGGGTGAACGGTATAAGATCGTACCAAATGAAGTAAAGAATTATCTAAAAGGATTATACGGCAGACCTCCGGGAAAAATTAATCCGGAACTGCTCACTACTCTCCTCGGGAATGAAAAACCTATTTCTCACAGACCTGCTGATGATATTGAGCCTATTCTTCCCAAAGCAATTGAAAATCTTGATTCTTCTCTTATTAACCATGAAGAAGATATCATATCATACTGCCTCTTTCCGGAAACAGCTCTTGAATACTTCAAATGGAGAAAACTTCCCCCTGAAGAGAGACCCCCTTCTCCTGCGGAACTTGAGCTTCAGAGTATCACCGCATTATCTGAAAACGAGATTCAAAAAGCCAAACAGGAAACGATACCCAAAAGCAAACAACCTTCTCCCGAACAACCTTTTATGCAACCGGAAGATTATAAGGGTTTAAACGAAGTTATGGAAAAGATTGTCGCATTGAATATTAACGAATTCATTATCCGGAAAGGAAAAACAAGCATCTCTGTAAAAGCCGATTCGAGCCAAACATCGGGTGTACGTTCAGAGATATTTTCTTCACCTGAAGAAGTACCATCAAAAACCGAATTACAAACACCGCAGTCTGATGAAACGGCTCAAAAAACCGTCGTTTCAAGTACTGATGATAAGGACCTTGCAGATGCCGCTATAATTGAATCTCCTCTGGCGGGCAATTTTTACAGTTGTATTGCTCCCGGTAAATCTCCCCTGGTCAAAGCTGGTGATACCGTTAAAGCCGGTGAAAAGGTATGTATTGTTGAAGCTATGAAACTGATTAACGAAATCTGTGCCACAACCGATTGTAAAATTATTAAGTTCCTTGTCAAAGACGGTGAAAAAGTAGAAAAAGGACAACCTCTTCTGGTTATTGAGGAATTGTAATTTCTTATGTAAAGCTGCATTCTCAAAGTAACAATTATGCATCACAGATGAACACGGATATTTCGAAGTACGATTTACGAATAACGAAGTAAGAATTAAGGATTAATATAAACGGTAAATCAAATAATTCTGATGTGCATTCATATGAACGCACATTATAATTAATCATTACTAATCCATAATTTAACGAGCCTCCTGTTCATCCGGGGGCTCTTTAGTATGAAAAACTGGAAGCTGTATAAAGAGCGCTGAAAGCTCCTAACCCGGAGGTTACATGAAAGCAGTTATTCTTGCGGCCGGCAAGGGCACACGAATGAAGGAAATAACTTCAACTATCCCCAAACCGATGGTTTTAATTAACGGAAAACCATTGCTTGAACATATTATATCTTACATAAAAAATGCAGAGATACTTGATATTGGAATCGTCATCGGTTATAAAAAAGACATTCTTAAAGATTACTTTGGGAATGGCTCCGATTACGGTATATCAATTACCTATATCGAACAGAAAGAACAGAACGGAACCGGGGCGGCTTTACATCTTGCAAAGGATTTTGTTGGTGATAATCCACTGTTTTTTACTTTTGGAGATGTTTTAACTCTCCGTGAAAATTACTGTGGTATGATAGAATACTATACAACCCATGGATGTCATATCCTGCTCGGACTCAATAAAATCGAAGACCCTTATCGTGGAGCGGCTGTATACATGGATGAGGACAACACGATTGTCCGCATTATCGAAAAACCTCCAAAAGGCACATCGACGACAAACCTGCACAATGCAGGTCTTATGGTGCTTACTCCGGAAATATTTGATTATACCGCAAAACTCAGGCCTTCCCCACGCGGCGAATATGAGCTGACAGATAGTTTCGAAATGATAAGAAAAGACGGAAAATTAATCCAGGGATACATACTTTCCGGTTACTGGAAAGATGTCGGAACGCCTGAGGACCTTATCAAAGCAAATCAGATCTTCTCATAGTAATTGTGTTCCGGAAGTAATTATCATTTCGGAGCGCGGAGTTCGAATATTTTTTGCCGCTGATTACTACGGATACACAAAGTAAATGGTGCCCTTATGATAAAAGATAAGCTTCCGGATGAATTTGCCAAACGTTTCGGTACATTCCCGGATTATTTCATTCAGGCCCCGGGAAGAGTCAATCTTATCGGCGAACATACAGATTATAACGGCTTTCCGGTTTTACCGATTTCAATACCCTCATCAATCAGAGTCGTCGTTTCTCCCCGTCGTGATAAAAAAATTGTTATTACAAACATTTCTCCGTCTTATAGGCAGGTAACGTTTGAACTGGCCGGGAATATCCCCCATTCCCCTCAGGGGCACTGGGCAAATTATGTGAAGGCGGCCGGAGCTTCTCTCGCTTCTCACTTTCACAACAATCTCCGGGGAATAAATGCTTTATTTGACGGTGACATTCCAAAATCTGCCGGCTTGTCTTCCTCTTCAGCTTTAGTTATTGCATCTGCACTTGCCATCCTTAAGGCCAATCACTGCGAAATGGATTCGCTCGGCCTCGCTGAACTTATGGCTGAAGGCGAACATTATGTCGGTACCCAGGGCGGCGGAATGGATCAGGCAGTATGTATCCTGGGTAAAAAAGACAGAGCACTCAAAATAGATTTCTTCCCCTTACAGTTTTCGTACATACCGTTTCCTCACAATCATTCGATTATTGTCGCTCATTCATTACTACAGGCCTCTAAAACGAAAAGTTCACTGAATAAATTTAACACTCGATCTGTAGAATGCCGTCTTGCAACTGCAGTAATAAATGCCGTGTATAAACCCTCACCGCAGATTCGACGTCTTGGTGATCTCCCGAACTGTGACTTCTATAAAAATGTTACTCAGATCGTGAATTTTATCAATAACACTTTCGACCAAGAATCATACACTCTGCAGGAAATTGCCAATCTTACCAATCAAACGGTGGATGCTCTCACTGCAAAGTATCTTTTAAACCGCAATGGCGTTCCTTTGCCAATACCGGAAAACGGTTTTCTCCTTCCACTCAGGACACTGCATATTCTTACAGAAGCAACACGTGTCGAGAAAAGCTGCGATGCTCTGCATCAAAATGATATGGTTGCTTTTGGCAAACTTATGAACGCCTCGCATCAAAGCTGTGATACAAATTATGAGATTTCAATCCCTGAATTAAACACTCTTGTCTCTATCATGTCCGAATCCGGAGCCCTGGGAGCACGGTTGACCGGAGCCGGTTTCGGAGGTTGTGCTATTGCCCTTGTCAGTAATGAAAGCAGTAAAAAAATAATGGATAAACTGTGCGAACTTTATTACAATAAGTATATAGCGGAAAGTCATCCCGATATTTTCAGAAACCTGACAATCGACGATACAATTATCTTTGAAGTCAATCCTTCTCAGGGTGCAGAAATAACGGCTCTTACATGAAAACAGGTAACAGGTAGTATGGCATTGAATCCCGACACCAAATGCACTATAGTAATTTGCCATAGTGAGACAATAAAATCCACACTCTTTGAAATACTGGAGCGGATGGAATGTAAAATATGTGAAATTTCTTCACTCGATGATTTACTTGTTTTTTTACAGGATTCAAATTTTAGTTATGTAGACTTTACCGAAGTTTCAGATAATGATTCAGTTCTGTTTCATAAAGGCAATCTGATACTAAAATCACAAGAAAAAGACTCATCTGCACCGCATATTTCAGAAGATGTTCATTCCGATGGAGATGCCGGCCATTCGAAAGATCTGGTATATAAATCCAAGCACATGACTTTAGGAGAAATTGAAAATATTTATATCATTAAAATTCTCAATAGTTGCGGATGGAAGTGTAAAACTGCTGCGAAACTGCTCGGAATCGACAGAACAACGCTCTACAGAAAAATGAAAAAGTATGGTATAAAAAGAGAAGAATAACTCATGTAACCGCATTTTGGAGATAGATATTATTTGCTTGCCTTGAAATGCATAATAATCCCCACCAGAAAAAATAATCCGTTGGGTAACCATGCGGCAGCGAGGGGCTGAAGTGTGCCGTTTCTTCCGAGTATCTGGCAGGCATTAATTAAGCTGTAATAGATAAAACAGATAACGAGGGCAATACCAAATGAGGCCGCTTTACCACGGTTTGTTGAACCTGCAACCATAGGTGCCCCGAAAAACACTATGACAAACGATACGAACGGAAATGAAATTTTCAGATATAAATCAACCAGCCATTCAGATGCATCCCCACCCTTTCTCCTGATGGTCATTATATAGGTACGAAGATCAAAAAAATTCATTTCTTCCGGCTGGATATCAATACGGGCAAAATCCGAAGGTTTAACAATAATAAACGGTGCGGGCATCGAAGAAAGCGTTTTCAGTATTTCACCATCCCCGGTAAATGTACGTATTTCAACATTCACCAGATTCCAAACAGCATTCGAATAAATCATATATTCCGCATCGATTCTTCTCTTGATATCCGAGCTTTCGTCGAATCCGCTTTTCCGGACTTCCGCACCTGACTCAATAATAAAAACACCATGCGCTTTTTTTTCTCTCGAAATATAATTGCGTGCATAAATTACACTGTGAGCGCCATTTGCCAGAAAAATATGCGTCCTGTCCATCTCACGGTTTCTCGAAAGCGTAAAACGAAAATTATTCCCTTGTTTTTCGATATCTTCACGGTAACGATTCGTTTGGGGAACGACAAATTCCGAAAAGCCCATTACAAAAACACCTACCAGTAACGAAAATAAGTATATCGGTATCAGTATCCTGTACAAACTTATACCGGAAGCTTTCATCGCTGTTATTTCATTGTCGCTGACAAAACGTCCCAGACTGAACATTGTTGTAAGAAGCATTGAAACAGGAAGAGTCAAAATAATGATATACGGCAAATAAAATATATAATAGAGAATTATTAAATTTACGCTAATCTTCCGGTCTATAAGCGTGTCCATATTTTCAACGATATCAACGAGAATAAAGAGAGCTAAAAAGGCAAGAATACAATATATTAAAAATGAAAAGAATTCTTTTAGAATGTATGTGGACAAAATTTTCATGCCTTATCTCCTGTTTGCATACACAATAAATGCAATCCCTAATGCACCAAACACAAAGTTTGGCAGCCACATGGTAATCCATGGGGCTAAAAGCATTCGGTCGCCGGCACTCTCCCCGCCGATGAGAAAGAGGTAATAGAGCATAAAAAACCCGATAGATAAACCGATTCCGATCGATGCTCCGGACCGTTTTACCAGTATTCCAAGAGACGATCCTATGAGGACAAAAACTATTGCCGCAAATGGAATAGAATTCTTCTTATGTATTTCTACAAGATATGCGTTGATATTTTGTCTTTCATTTTCAATGAGATAGGTATATCTCTTTATCTCCGCTTCCCTGTTTGTTCGGTTGTGTGGTATCATATCAATTTTATGGGTATACTCTTCGATTCTCGCTTCACTGTTTTTAATATCTTTTCTCATTTCCGCAGTTGTCTTTGTTCGATCATTTTTCAGAACCTGCCGTGAAATGTTAAGACCGAAATCAACTTTAACGAGTTGTGTAAATGTATCAAACTTATTGCGAATATACTGGTTTTGTTCAAAATTTGTCCGGTGAATTTCGCCATTTCCAAGGATCAGGGCAAGACGGTCGCCTTCCGGATACGTTTTGAATTCACCCTTCTCGGCGATTATAGTCGTTGTATAGTTATGTTTCTCCTGCTTAAACAGAGTTACTCCTCTCATTTCCTTGGTTTCATAGTCAAATTCTTTTACCCGTATCGTTATACCGGGAAGATCACTTATAAACTGACCCTCACGGTTCTTTATCGAGAGTTCGGGTTTTTTTATCCCGATGGCGGTTCTGAGCGTGTGGGCACGGTGATTAGCTTCGGGAAGGATAACATTATTGAACCATATCATGATAATGGTAAGTAATATAGAAAGAAGAATAATCGGAGAAACTAATCGATACATTGAAATTCCCGCCGCCTTTATGGCAGTAATCTCTCCCGATGAGCCCATTCTGCCGAAAGCCATGAGCGATGCGACAAGCACACTCATTGGCACAACAAGCGCCACCATCCAGGCAAGATTGTAAACAAGAAGCTTCGCCATCACAGTAATGCCCACACCTTTACTGATAAGCATTTCCATTAACTGAAGCATAAGCTTGAGAACAAGAACGAACATGATAATACTGAAGGCGAAAATGAACGGCGCCACATGTTCCCGTATAACATATTTATGAAAAATATTCAAACTCTTGCTTTCTTTTATAAAAGTTTTGTTTACAACTATCAGACTCCGATTGTAAACTTTCAACAATCAGTGCAATGCAATGAGTGACCTGAATTTGCCAGAAACATACACGGTATATTTTATCAACGGGCGCATTAACCGCCCTTTTAAAAAACATCTGATAACCGTTTTTTTTTAATATATACTTAAGATAACAGTATGACAAGTTATTACAATATGGTAAGAAGAATACCATACTACGAACGAAAAACTATAAGCATTTGACATTAACCATGAAAATATATATTTTTAAAAAAACTCTATTCCGGTAACATTTCAGGGAGGATTTAACATGACCGTTCTCGAAGCAATTAAAGGACGTTTCAGTGTCCGCAGGTACACTTCCGAACAGATAAGCGATTCGGATCTTGCCACAATTCTGGAGGCCGTACGGTTTTCACAGTCTGCAAAAAACTTTCAGGATTGGCGTTTTATCGTTGTAAAAGATGAAGCCATGAAAAGAAAGCTCGTGCCTGCAGCCAGGAACCAGAATTTTGTTGCAGAGGCAGCAGCTGTGATCATCTGTTGCGGAATAAATATTGACTATGTCATGACCTGCGGGCAGCATACGTATAATTTAGATGTCGCAATTGCAATGGAAAACATGAGTCTTACCGCTTATGAATTGAACCTGGGAACATGCTGGCTTGGATCGTTTTATGAGGATCAGGTAAAGGAGATACTCGGAATACCACAAGAGGGTGTACGAATAGTCGGTTTGATGACAATCGGACATCCGGCTGTAGAGGCCCCTCCGAAAAATCGTGAACCGATCGAAACGAGTGTCAAATATGAAACATGGTCTTAAATACGTGGTAAAATACTATCTGGCTCAGGTCTAAGCTGTCAAGGGTCAGCGCGAAGCGTTGATATACAAGCCCTTGACAGTACTACAGACATATATTTCAAACAGGGGCGTGTGAAAAGACTTTTTCAACGCCCTCCTAAATAGCATGTGAAACAAATGGATTATTTTCAATGAACTATATCGGAAATCTGAACGAATTTGATTCCTTTTTCCTCGAGCTCCGGTAATTTCTCTTCGAGCACCTCGACCGTTGTCCGCCTGTCATGGCATATGGTGACCACAAGACCATGTTCAATCGCTGCTTCGGCTAATTCATCCAGACGTTTCATGATAAAATCCTTATCATCTTTGACATCTAAAAAGCTGTATAGTTTTTCACATTTGACACCTTTTTTCTGGGACAGGTAATACCCTCTGGAATTTCTCGAAGTCTGGGAATCCACAAAGAAATAATCGTTATCTTTGAGGTATGTCATGACTATTTCCATGGTACGGACATCTTCAGTAGCTTTCGAACCCATATGATTATTGATTCCTCTGGCACCACGTACACTTTTAAATGCTGCGTCAAGCTTATCATAAATATCGGATTCGACATCACGAACATATATCGCTCCCTCGCCGGGATTTGAACCTGCTGATTTTGGCTCCATAGGCATATGAAGCATATACGGTGTTTCCGTATCAACGGCGAGTGCAACAACCTCGTCAGTACGGTTTTGAAATGGCAGAATCGAGAGAGTTACTATCTGATCCAGGTTACACAGTCTCCGGGCCAGATTCAAATCTTTTATCCCGAGATCATCGACTATGATTGCCATTTTTGCCGTTTTTGCCTTGATACCTTTTATTTTTCTCAGAATTATCAAATCCGTAGGAGTTCTACCGGTACCCACCTTGAGAGTAAGTGTCCTTCCTTTTGAACCTTCGATACCCTGAAAAATTCTACCTCCCATTTCACGTGTCATTGCGGTTATTCTATAATTCATCAGAGTAAGGGAATTGGTTTCGGGTATTCCGATAGAATAGATGTTATTGAGACCACCGTATGATTGGTCTGCTTTCTGAATTTTTACGTTATCATTTTCGATTCCACAGTCGGAAAGCGTTTCAAGCAAATTGCTCTTTAATCCCAGAGAAAATGCTTGAGCTGATACATGTAATGGAATGAATTCCGGAATATTAGGCGCTTCGAATCTTAACGCCATGTAGCATAAATATGAAGAAACCCCTAAAGCTATACATGCTGTCAGGGGCAGAAGGATATACAAAATCTTTACAATTGTATTTTTAAATTGTTCCCCCAAACCAGTCGTCTCCTACTCGGAGATATTCGTCTCATCTATCCAGCGGATTATAGACCAGTGGCCATCCGAATCTTCCACCATTACAAACGTCATGAACTGGTGCACCCTGTATTCACCAAATGTTTTAAAGGATACATCCATGGTTATATCATAATTATATTTGTACCATATTTCATCGGGATGTTCCTCTGAAATATCAGCGCCCTGGGGTATATCAGCGACATTTATCCCGTACTCCTTGTTCAGAGAGAAAAAGCTCGGGGTAAAAACAAAGGAAATACTGTCATCGAAAATATATCCTACAATACGTACATCAGTCGAACGTGACCAGCTCACATTCAATGAGTCACTTTCGGAAGGACTTTCATAGTAATAATTTTCATGGAGGCACCGTTCGTAAAAATCAATATCACGGTTACTAAAAGAAACTTCCAGATTCTCTATTACTATTCCTGGCGTAATGGGCTCCTGCCATTTTCCCGGGGGATTTTCCTTTTTCTCGCCTTCCTTCGGAGAAAAAATGCAGGATAGCATACAGGTAAGAATAATAAGGGATAGAATGAAACCGGTTATTTTTTTCATTCTGATACTTTTCATCGCTCAGAGTAAGTAATCAATGGATTTTTATCGAACAAGTATCTCGAACTATTGAAAGCATTCTGATAAAGGTTACTCAATTTATTTTAACGAATTATTCAGCAGCCGGCTTTGAGTTTAAAAGCAGAATTATCAATAGATTAATCGCCGAATAATAAAGATTGATTGCTGATTGCTTTCGAAATAGTACTCTTAAAAACTATTCACTGCCCTCTTAAAATAATGATTAATTGCCCTGAAAAAAAGTTAAATGTTATGTGCCCGTAAAACACCCCATGATTTTGAATGTGGATGCAATCGAAAATCCACCCATTTATAGATCGCCCACTTTCCATCCCCATTCTCACGGAGATACAGCCATGCCCTGCCTTCGATTTCCAATTTCGTATAATAATTCGCTACCGTAGAATCGGCCTCAAGAATAAACATATGATAATCATATTCATACATATCCTGCCCGGGTTTATATTCATAGAGCGGGGAAATGTCTATCGGACTGCTTTCAATATCCTGTTTAAAATTATTTCTCTGCAGGAAATTCTGGGCAAATTCCGTTTCTCTTTCATAATTCCAACCATTTATAAATATCTCCTCGTATTCCAGAGAATCTTCCGAATCAGGATTGAATTCAAAATCCTCGCTGAAAACATCAAGATAATCCTGAATGCTCAATCCCTCAAATGAAGCCTCGAGATTATCCAGAACATTTTCCGGAGATTTCGGCGGTTTTATCGCTGCGCCTTCCGAACCCGGATTTTGAGGATCTCTCGTGCTGAAAGGATTGTTGCATGAATTCAGCTGAAATAAAAACATCAACACAACACACAAAATGAAAAGTATGGCACATATTCTCTTCATTTTCTCCCCTTATCACATCTTAACCGGCGTAGGCATAATGCATACTATGAAAATCGCTATTGCAGTGAACGCAAGTAATTTCCTGGAATTGCCGATTTCTTCATTCATATAATCAGGGTAAGGATGAGGACCTCCGATAAAAATCAGGAGTATCGCCCAGACAAACCAGCCTTTCCAGAACGTTAATCCAAATAAAAAGAGGAGCGGTATACGTATACGACGGAGGAGTTCATGAAAACGCGGGGAAAGAGCAAACAAAATATGTCCGCCATCTAACTGCCCGATTGGTATCAGGTTCAATGCCGTAACAAAAAGTCCCAGCCACCCTGCAAATGCAATCGGATGAAGGTTAATAACCATATCATCCGGCAAGTTTCCCAGTACAGCATAACTAAGGAACTTGAAAATCAACGACTCACCCAGAATGAGTCCACCCGTGTCTTCGGCAACCATCTGAGAACCTACTTCCGACATGCTCAAACCGATAATACTCGCTACAATAGCTACGACAAAACCGGCCACCGGGCCCATAGCGCCTACATCAATGAGTGCTTTCCTGTTCGGAATCGAGGATTTCATTTTGATAACCGCACCAAACGTTCCGATAGGAATAAACGGTGCCGGAATAAAATATGGCAGTGTCACATTGATATTCCAGTATCTGGCGGCAAAATAATGACCGAATTCATGTATTCCCAGAATAGTGAGAAGAGTAAGCGAAAACGGCAGTCCTTTTACTAATCCTTGAATACTCGCAAAAGGATTAGCGCCACTCATGATCGAACCGACCAGTGTCGTCGTTATCAGGGTAGCCACAAAAAGGATAATGTTAACACGGATATTACTTTGCGTAGCACTCGCCAGGGAGTAATCCTTGAAATAGCCGTCAGATGGCTTTATTATTGTTCTTCTGTAGAGCATTTTATCTGCTTGATAGTGGTAATTCCGAAAAGAGAACATCCGGTACAAAGAGCGATCCGACCGGCTTTACATCCGAACTCATAGCCGAAATATCTCCGAATGCCTTATAGACATTTCCTGAAACCATGGTGTTTAAGAGCCTGCCGGCAATCTCGCCTTTCCGTATTAAAAATCCAAGCATGATATTGAGGGCAAAATCACCTGCAAGAAGATTTGATTGTCCGCCGCCAAGTACACCGTACACCACAACACCCTCATCCATACCCGACACCATCTCATCAAAGCTCGATTTTCCAGCGCTCATTATAAGGT
>AQSL01000161.1 GCA_000403035.1 Candidatus Latescibacter anaerobius SCGC AAA252-E07
ATATATTTCAAACAGGGGCGTGTGAAAAGACTTTTTCACCGCCCTCCTAAAGGAACAGAGCATTTTCATCAGCCATCCAGGTTTGCACGGCTTATCTTTGAGGGAGAAGCTGTTTCAAACGTATAAACCATGAAATTTCACACTAAGGGAGCTTATCATAAAACGCTATAAATTGATCGCATGCGGAGTTCTCCGCAAGGAAATCGACTCGATACGGGATAAAATTCCCGAAGATGTTGCACTTACCGAAGTATGGCTTGAACAGGGACTCCACAGGGAACCTGACCGTCTCAATAAGCTTGTAAAGGAAGAGATTGCTGCGACAGAATCCCGGAATGAGGAGCTTGACGCTCTCCTGCTCGGATATGGATTATGTTCCTATGGTACGGTGGGTGTTAGCAGCGAAAAATATACGATAGTAGTGCCCAGGGCACATGATTGTATCACGCTTTTTCTCGGTTCGAAAGAGCGTTATATCGATGAATTCTCAGAAGCGCCAGGGACATACTGGTATACGCCGGGATTTGTCAGCGGAAAGTTTCAGCCGGGCATGTCGGAGAAATATGCCGGCGTTTACCGTGAATATGAGGAGAACTATGAGAAGTATCTCGAAAAATTCGGTGATAAGGAACTTGCACGTTATATTATTGAATGTCAGGAACAAGCATGGATAAAGAATTACTCACGGGGTGCCTATGTAAACAGCGGACTTCCCGGCGGTGAAGCGCTTAAGAAAAAGGCACAAGAGTTCTGCAAAGAGAGAGATTGGAAATTCGAGGAGGTAAAAGGCGATTTAAGTCTTCTGCTCGATCTTGTATCAGGCACCTGGGATTCCGAACGGTTTCTCGTTATTAAACCCGGCGAAAAACTTATGTCGGNTGGTGTCGATAGTATAATGACAACCGACAGAGCTGTCAAAGAGGAATTCACGTTCGGGGATGAATATGAGAGTTCCTTTATATACGATGGTACATTCAGGGAAGTTTTACCCGGCGAAACCGTTACCGTTGACAGTTCGCCACATTGTGTCATCGGTATCGATGCGGGTGGTACATATACCGATGCTGTAGTCATATCGCTCGAAGAGAAAAAGGTATTAGCGGCTGGCAAGGCACCTACCACGTATCATGACCTGTCGATCGGCATACAAAATGCACTCCTGAAACTTCCCGTTACACTGCTTCGAAAAGCCAAGAGACTTGCCATATCGACAACACTCGCGACAAATGCCATTGTTGAGGAAAAGGGATCGAGAACCGGCCTGCTATTAATCGGTTACGATGAGTACACGTTTTCCAGAGTCACTATCGGTTCCGGAGACATAAAGGCGGTTGTGGGAGGATGTCATACCATTTACGGTATTGAAAAGGAACCTCTCGACGAGCAAACCCTTATAGCCACTGCCGAATCAATGGTTAAGAATGGTGTCGAGACACTGGCTGTTTCATCATACATGGGCACGAGAAATCCCGAACACGAGATCCGTGCAGCACAAATGTTATCATCAAAGTTCACCCTACCCGTAGTAACCGGCCATGATTTGACAGATGACCTTGACTCAATCAGGCGGGCGAACACGGTGCTTCTCAACGCACGGTTGATGCCGGTTATTGCCAGGTTGGTTGATTCTATTGAACATGTGGTTGAGAATCTGAACCTTCCTACCGATGTCCGTATCGTTACAACTGAAGGTTTCCTCATGAATACGAACGAAGCAAGGCAAATGCCGATTAGAATGGTGTTGTCGGGACCTGCCGCCTCAGTAATGGGTGTCCGTTTTCTGACTGATATTGAATCTTGTGTAATTTTAGACATGGGTGGGACCACAACTGACATCGCTGTAATCGAAGGTGGGAGTGCAAGAAGAACCGGGCGCGGCGCCTTCGTGGGACGTTACAAAACATCCATAAAAGCGACAGATATCCGCACAGTCGGTTTGGGAGGTGACAGCGGTATACGATGGATTAATAATAGACTTGTTGTTGGTCCGCAACGTGTTGAGCCAATATCGCGGCTTGCTTCCGAATATTCGACGGTTAAAGACCGCCTGTCTGAACTCAAGGACTACAAGGGTTCGGATTACGGTCTCGTTCAGCCGGCTGTGTTTTATGTTTTTGTCAGACAGCCGGAAAACACTTCATTTTTAAACAATCGCGAGAAATTAGTATTACAGTTTCTCAGGGAAGGCCCCTTATCCGAAGTGGATCTGGCTGAAACCCTTAATTATCCCTACCTGTCGCTTTTAGGTCTTGAACGGCTTGAAGAACTTGGAATAATACGCAGGAGTGGTTTGACTCCTACGGATTTGATGGTGGCATCAGGCCTTATCGATATAGGGGACAGAGAAGCAGCGGAACTTCTGATTGCCATATATGCCGGACGTTCCGGTTTACCCGAGGAAGTATTCGTACGTAAATCCTGGGATGAGATACACAGATTATCAGCATCGATCCTCATTACCGAAGCGCTGTCAGGAATGAAAGAGAACGGTTCCTTTCCCGGATGCCGCTTTTGTGAGCAGACATTCAAAGAAAACGGGCCGGTTGAGGTTTCCTACAATCTCAAACCGCTTCTTGTGGGTATTGGCGCCCCCACAAAGGAAATGATCCATGGAATCAAAAAGTACTTACATGCCGAAAAGGTCTTTCCACGGTGGGCAGAGGTAGCCAATGCGGTCGGCGCAGCTTCGGGAGCCGGCGGTATGCATATCGATATGTTGATTATATCAGAGGGGAACGGAAGGTTCGACCTTTATTCTCCCGATGGAATGTATACGTTCCGTTCACTCGATGATGCCAAGTCTGAGGCGGTAAAGCTTTCACAAGAGTGTGCTCAGAAATATGCACAGCGGATGAATTATGACAGATTCAGTTTGAACATAAAAGTCCATGACAGGAGCGCCCCGACCATGTTTGATAATGATATTTATATTGATACGTCTGTGGTGGCTAAAATGAGGTATTGAGTACCATAAGATTGTTCAACATTGGGATTTTTATTTTACCGTAAAGAACACGTTGGTTGCCATGAAAAGCAGCACGCATTCCTCATAGTTGTTTGAAAATGGAGAGTATGTTTCAAGTCCTCCGGAGTGAAACAGAGTATTACATGATTCAGGGTAAAAAAAATCGCCCGAAAGTTTTCCTTTCAGGCGATTGAATAACAAGTAATTATTTATCCTCTTCCCCGTATAAGCGGAATATCGGCGTATTCGCATAATTCCGAAAGAATGGTATGCAGCCGTTTTTTTGTGGCTTCAGCTCTCGCTTTATCAGCATCGGTAAGTGCGGTTTTGGATGGGCCCATTCTGAATCCGCGAACCTCCATAGCGGCTTTAAAGCCCAGCGGAAACTGTATGCTGAACATGGCTCGAATTGCAAGGCAGATTGCAAGCTGCAATGAGCGAGCCGTATTATAATCGCCTGCCAGGGTCGCGTTGAAGATTCTTACCAGTATTTCGGGAAAAATTGTAGCGGTGCCTACCATTGCACCTTTGCCGCCGAGCATGGTGGTTGAAAATATCATTTCCTCACGGCCGCTCATCATGTTAATATCTGTTCCTGCAAGGCGGACCTTGTCCATGAAATGTATAAAATCCACAAGACTTCCGGATGAATCTTTCATGGCTACAACATTCGGAATAGAGGAGACACGTTTCACAACATCATACGATAACGGAGTGGAGAAGAGAGGTATATTATACATGATCATAGACATGTCCGGAACAGCTTCAGCGAGCATTTCATAATGTCTCTCAATGACGTCCTGAGTAACCGTATAGTAATATGGGGGGGAACAAACGATTCCTTCACAGCCGACTTCACGGGCGTATTTGGCAAATTCAATAGATTTTTCGATGTGACTTGCGGTAACTCCTGCGAGCACGGGAACACGTCCCTTTGACGCTTTTTTCGCCATACTCATAAGCTGGCAGGCTTCATCTGTTTCCATGTGGACAAATTCGCCAACGCTGGAAACGGCAAAAATTCCTTTACAGCCGCTTTCTATGCAAAAGTCAATAATATCTGTCGTGACCTCTTCATTAATGGAACCATCTTCGTCAAAAGCTGTTAGCATTGCAGGGAAAATACCCTCTGGCTTGTAAAACATAATTTATTCTCCTTCACACTATTTGAAAAAAATCGATAATATTCTCATATAATCATCTGTAAAATAATACAATAACAGTATGTATTTATGATTCGGGAATTATTCTCTTGATATGTTTTTTGACAACAAAATTGAAATGCGTTCGTTAACGTTGAAAAATAATCTTTTAGAAACGATAAGTCAAGAAACTAAGTATATAAAATTCTTGACAGTTTCCTGTTCTTTTGGTATTTTTACTCCGGTCTTGATAAGGGGATTGAAATGCAAAGGAAAAATGAAAAAAACGTAGAATTTTCGAGAAATCTCAAATTATATTATGCAGCCATCGGAATCATAATTATCGGCTATTTTTTCCTTTCAATAGGCGATGCAAATAGTTTTACATCCATCACGCTCGGCCCGATTATTCTCGTTTTGGGTTATATTGTTGCTGTGCCAATTGCACTTCTCTGTGGTGGTTCAAAGAAAGATAAAAATACATCAAAAAACATACAAAAATCCTCTGATCAAAAATAGTGCCTCTATCAATGAATGGGCGATTAGCTCAGCTGGTTCAGAGTGCCTCCCTTACAAGGAGGAAGTCACTGGTTCGAACCCAGTATCGCCCACCAAATAAAAACAATAACTTACATATTTCCTCCCTTTTTCCACTGTGTATAAAAAACCCTGTGCAGAGATTTAGCATACATCCATAAAAGTATGGTGAAAAACGTATACCTTTCCGTCTGGTCGACGAGACCGATTAGTATGGATTTTTTTATCCCTGTACATCCACGGGCTTGTATCGCTCTTTCCGGCACATAGCTACTGTGACCCACTTTTCACGGTATAGAACTGAATTTTCAGAGTTTTCAGATAGGAGATACCGGTAAATTTTTCGAAGGCTGATGAGAGCATATGCCAGGTATATGAAGCGGCACAAAAAAAGCAGTTGCTTCTGTTTCATTTTACATCTTAATTGATAATTCAGAGTGTCTAAATGGAAGGGATGCAAATAATATCGAGGATATGTATCTTTATAAAGGTTTTTGCACCTGCGTTCGGTTATTCATGTGTTGACTTTGAATTTGAAACAGCTTCATAATACTTTGTGCACATATCCGTAAAAATGTTTGTACCATATGATGAATAATCATAGAATTAGATGGGGGCAATCATGAAACGTATCACCAGAAGGGATTTTCTGTCGAATATGAGTCTCGCATCCATTGGTGCGGCCGCGCTTCCGATGCTCAATACCGGTTGTGCGTCACCGGAAACTCCGGTTGAAAAACCATCGGAGAAAAAACCGAATTTTGTTATACTGTTCGCCGATGACATGGGTTACGGGGACTGGAATCGCGGCGGGCATCCCACAATCAAAACACCAAACCTGAACAGGATGGCCGATGAGGGCATTCAACTAACCCAGTTTTATTCCGGAAATCCTGTGTGTTCACCATCGCGTTCTGCGCTTCTTACCGGCAGGAATTGCATTCGTACCGGTGTAATCCAGGTATTTTTTCCGGGGAACGGCACCGGTATGTCCACAGATGAAATCACTCTTGCAGAGGCACTGAAACCTCTCGGTTATGCCACCGCTTGCATAGGGAAATGGCACCTTGGGAGCACCTATGAATACCGCCCGCTGCGCCAGGGTTTCGATTACTATTACGGCATTCTCTACAGCAACGACATGTACAATCCCGATATATGGCGTAATGATGAACGTATCGAGCATCCTACCGATCAAACCACGCTTACCAAACGCTATACCGAAGAAGCGATCAGGTTTATCGAGCAATCAAAGGATCAGCCGTTCTTTCTCTATTTCCCCTATACCATGCCGCATATTCCGCTCTATGCTTCTGAAAAATTCCTGAAAACTTCGAGACGAGGTTTATACGGCGATGTTATCGAAGAAATCGACTGGAGCGTGGGGCAGATTTTAGGTACACTGAAACGCCAGGGTCTTGATAACGATACCCTCGTATTTTTCACGAGCGACAACGGTCCCTGGATGTGGGACAATGTTGGATTGGAAGGAGGAACCGCGGCATCTCTAAGAGGGGCAAAGGGTGATACATGGGAAGGCGGTATGCGTGAGCCTACTATCGCATGGTGGCTCGGACATTTGCCCGAGGGGCAGGTTAATATGTCTGTGGGATCAGTGCTTGATTTCTTTCCTACCTGTGTTGAACTGGCCGGAGGCAGGATTCCGGATGACCGTCCGTATGACGGTATTAACCTGATGCCGGTGCTTGAAGGAAAAGAATCACCCGAACGGACAATTTATTATTATCGCGGTGAACATCTCCGCGCTGTCCGGAAAGGGAAATGGAAACTTCATTTCAGTTATTGGAAACATCCTGCAAATGTATATTCTTTTGATAATGGAGGTCCTGATTTTGCGAAAGGTTGGATTATACCGAAAACTCCTTTGCTCTTTGACCTTGAAGGTGACCCATCAGAGCGCTTTGATGTTGCGCAGGAAAATCCTGATATTGTTGCCGACCTGACCGCGACTGCTCAGCGCTATACACAGGAAATTGAAAAAAACGGTGAGAATAAGGAGTTAATTGACTGGTTTATACATGAGTGGCCCACAGCCCCGAGAGAGGGAGAATAGGAGGGGCAGGAGTTCCCTCCTGCCTTTTTCTGCAAGAGTGCCTGATGATACGATATGCAATACATTTCGTAACTCACCCTCTCGGTCTCCATTTGCGATAGAAAAAGTAAAAGCTTAGCCAATTGTGAAGTAACCGGAAATCTGATTGGACTGAAAGTTTGTGGTATAACATGAAAATGGTAGTAGTAAAAAGTACTCAACCTTTGCATGAATACGATCGCTCAAATCAACCTATCTGATGTAATAATCATACAAAACCTACTATTAAAAAATTGAAGTGAGCCATGTTTCGAAGATATCCTCTTTTAAAATTGGTATGTATTTGTTGTATTCATTTCTCATCTCATCAACTTTATGCGCAAGAAAAGAGTGAAATGAATGCAACCGGTGAACAGGTAAGTCAGGAAATTGCCAAGGAGAAAACACTCTATTTCACCATTCGCTTAGGTCAGGGGGGATTTCGTGATGATCGATCAGTGATCGGTAAATTAGGTGGAGGCCAGCTTACACTGGATATAAAACCGGCAAAATATCCTGTTGCAATTTCGATTTCCAATGAGTATTACACAAATAGCCCCGATCCGACCCATTCGTATGAAATACCTAACCTGACTGCAATTAATTTACTTTACATGACAAAACTGTTCAAAAGGGAGAGGGCAAATGTTTTTCTTGGAGGAGGTATCGGTTGGCTCGAAGTCCCGAAAGGTGAAAATGCGCCTGATGCTATGGTGAAGGGTATCATGTATAACTTCGAAGCAGGAATCAATGTCAGGCTATTCTGGAAAATAGGTTTCTACGGTATTGGTAAGTATTTGTATGCTCAGAAGAAAAATAATAACATAAACGTAATTAATTTCAGTGAAGGTATTGTTTTATTGGGATTTACTCTTAACTTTGGATTGTAAGCTTTTTGTAAGATGGTGGAGGTATCAAACACAAAAAATTGCATAGTTCCGGATATAGGCGCTATTGAAGAACAGTCCTTACCCTATACTCATCTTACCTGTTAATCCAAACAGAGAAAGAATGATTGTACTATGGTAATACTCAGGTAGAGATAGATTTTCAATCGGACTAAGCGGATAAAAAACGTCAAAAAAACGAGCATCAACATACAGCTTTTATATAGATATGAATGCATATATATTTTATAAAACTGCGCCCGTTATTCCACTATTGTTAAACGCCATTTCTAAGGAGAAGGAGCTATGAAAATACTTCGAGATATTGGCTCGCTTGCCTTCGTGTTGGGACTTTTCACTGCAGTGTTTGCCGGAATGCCATGGTACATGATGGTTGCCGAGGATCCGGTTGTGCCCTGGTGGCTCAGGATAGCCGTTTTCTGTCTTATGGGCGGTATCCTTGTGGTCCTGCTGACAGTGGCTCTCGAACAAAGGAAATTCAAGGCACCGGGTGAGGGGCCGCTGCCTTCTGAGCCGGAACGCACGGTTTTGATATTGAATTCCACAGAACTACCCGGCCGGGAGATCACAGAGATTCTCGGTCTCGTCCAGGGGCATACGGTATTTGCCATCTGGCTTGGCAAAGATCTATCCGCTCTGGTCAGGTTGATCCTTGGCGGCGAATTGACCGAATACACAGAGATGATGGGAATGGCCCGGACAACAGCTACCGGCAGGATGGTCGCCCAGGCAGCAGATATGGGAGCGGATGCAATCATCAATACTCGCTACATGACCACGAGTGTTGTGGGAAGCGCGGCTGAACTTTTCGCGTATGGCACGGCTGTCAAACTCAGCGAATAGATTGACGTGCGGGAGTATTATTGATATCTGTACTATTTTGACGAAAAGTAAAAAAATTAAAAGAGTACAATTAAAAATATAATAAAAAATCAATTGTTTTATGCAAAGATTTATTGTATTCTAATATTATAAATTAACAGGGTGTTTTACCTATTCTTATATACCCAAATTGAAAGATTATGTTGTAGGGGCAATCCTCGCGGTTGCCTGAAAATAAGGGTAGGGACAAGCCCTACCCCTACAATAATTGTCTGCCCCATCGGATGAAAAGAATAACATCAAAATCATATATAATTCATTATGTTAAACATTTTTTATTGCTACATATCGCTCAATTTGGGTTATATGAATCTGATATGGAGAATTGGTTCATATTGAAACGGTATAACATATTTGACTGTTAATGTTTAA
Organism: Candidatus Latescibacter anaerobius SCGC AAA252-E07; assembly: GCA_000403035.1. Lineage (GTDB taxonomy): Bacteria > Latescibacterota > Latescibacteria > Latescibacterales > Latescibacteraceae > Latescibacter > Latescibacter anaerobius. Next base: position 8,899 of record AQSL01000161.1, read on the forward strand.
TTTATAATGTTGTAAAAAAAGATATTCAAATTATCATTGTTTCATTTTACATGATAATTGTATGATTTTAAGGTTAATAATAAGTTAGGCAGAAAATAAGGAGATTAAATTTTGCCAGAAGAAGTAAGACTTTGGAATATATCAGAAGGCGATAAACTTAAAGAAATTAAATCAACTTCTTTAGATTATGAATCTAGGCTTGAATCTTGGATTGAGAAAGATATATCAATATTAGATCCAAATCTTCTTGTAATTGGTCGTCAAGTTAAAACTGATTTTAATGGAATAATTGATTTATTATGTCTTAATCCTGATGGAGATACTATTATAATAGAACTTAAAAAAGATAAAACATCAAGGGAAATAACTTCACAAGCGTTAGATTATGCATCATGGGTAAGGAATTTATCAAATAATAAAATCGTGTCTATATCAGAAAAATATTTTGGCAATTCTACAAATTTGGAAGAAGCCTATATTATAAAATTTGGAAAAGATTTACCTGAAATTTTAAATGAGAATCATTCGATTTTGATTGTTGGATCAAATATTGACTCTAGTTCTGAAAGAATTATAAATTATCTATCTGAAGTATATGGGGTAAATATAAATGCAGCAACATTTCAATACTTTATGAATGAAAATAATGAAGAATTTTTAACAAGAATATTTTTAATCGAACTAGATAAAGCAAAATATCAGAACCGAACAAAAAGCTCTTCAAAACGAAGACGTAACCTTACTTTTGAAGAGCTCTATGAGATAACTAAACAAAATAATATTGGAGATTTATATCATTATTTTGTAAGCCAATTATCAAAAATATTTAAAAAACATACAACAGCAAGTTCTATTGCATTTACAGCAGATTTTAATGGTAGTCAGAAGGCAATTTTTAGCCTTATTCCCAATAAAAGCTCTGAAATTGATGGATTACACTTTCAATTGTATTTTAACAGAATATGTGAAGTCCTAAATTATGAAAAAGATGAAGCATTGAAATTACTCCCTTCAAAATACGAAGATTGGATATACTATGAAAATGCTGGTCCAGATTTCTCTGGCTATTCAGGATACTTTAGGAAAAAAGAAGAGATTGACAAATTTATTTCTGGTATTAATAATACTTTGTAAATAAATAGCATACGTTATAAAGAGCATTTAAATCTGAACCAAACAGTAAATTATTTTTTGAGTTTTGGATAGCTTTGTTTGAATCTTATTTCTTTTCTGAAATACGTTCCCTGCTATTTTATCAGCTTAAAAAAAAATCGTAACCTTCCATACCAAAAAATCAATAATCACATACTCCCCCCATCAATCCCGCCTCACGCTGTTATCCTGTCAAAAAAATCGTTTCTTTCAATCGGTGCTTTTCTTTAACTCCAGATAATATTCAGGCGGCTCAGGATATGCTTCAAATTTTACGGGACGTTCAATTTCTCCTGACGTTCCGAATTTCATTTCAATATTCATTTCCTTTTCGGCGGAGTATTGTATGATTGCCAGGCAGGCATTGCCAAAATTACCGGAAGGAACCAAATTAATGAAATCAACAGATACCGGCTCGGTAGAAAAATCAACCTCATAGTCTGCCTTGAACGAATATTCCGGATACCCTTTTGCCGTAAATACCATGGAGTTGTCTCTATTAAATTCGATAACTATGTTTGCTCCGGACTCATGAACCGCAGTCCAAGTCCCCTCGATGCTTCGAGCTTCTTTTTGTAACATCATGCTGCAGCCGGCTGCGAAGACAATGCATAACCAGAATACAATTAAGAATCTTTTCTTCATGATCAATTATCTCCTGAGTAAAATTGTTTTGTTGTTTCTATGTTAATCTGTAAAACAATTACCAATTCGATATGTGCAGGGACAGATTATAATCTGTCCCTTCTTTAAAATATCGGTGCTTACAATACATATATTTGTTTTATTTCAAATGGGAAATGCCATAACACCAACCATTCCGCCAAAGGTATTCCGTCAGTTAATTTACATGCCCGGATAGGGAGGAATGATGAACGACAATACCAAAGTGATACTGACAAAACTTCTTGGTTTGAAATTCGTAGGTAACCTTTTAATAAATATGATAAAATGTAAACAACGCTAGTATATCTTACACAGTACATTATTTTCATAGTCAGAGCGCTAACTTTAAAAAAGAGGAAAAAGCCAGAATGAGTCCGATACCACCGCCGATACAATAGATCAAAAGAGATACGCTTATAATCTCCATGTTTGTTTCGATGTTCATTATAATGAGGTCTTCAGCGCCCCAGCCCAACACAATGGTAAAAAGCGTAATGAGAAGAACATGCCACTGCCTGAACATTGCAAGAACCGCCAGACCGATGATGGCTAACATTGCGGGACCTTCCCAGTTGAGATTCGAGAGATTCCGCATGACCGCATCAAAAAAACCACTCACATCAAGACCACCTTTATTAGAGTTAAAAATATGTTTTTATGCAATTATTTACAGAGTTCATTATCCGTTTTGTGTGAAAAGAATTTTTTTGACAGAATTTCTGCATACAATAGTATTTTCTTGAAGGCAGGGAATAATAAAATCCATGTCGTTATGTGAAATGTAAACCTCTATAAAAAGTCCAAATACCCAACATTCTTATATTACTCGATCGTACCGTATGCAATATTCAACCAGGTACAGAGCATTTGCAGGTTCTTTTTATAGCGGCCTGAAACGACAATCCAGTGCTGGCTTACACCAAGCTGTATCGCTTTTTCGTAAAAATCTTTAACAGCCGGTTCTATCCTGCAGAAGAGATGACAGTTTCCCTCAAGCTTTGGAGGTCCGGGTAACGAATTACCCTCGATTACAGTCCACCTGAGTTTTTCGCCGTTGTATACGCAATTGACCGCGGTTACCGGTCCGGGTTTATATTTGAAATAGGTACAGGCGCCGGTAAAGGGATCAGAGTTTTTATATTCAATATCCGGCACGATTCTCACAGGAAAGTTCTCGTCATGGTTTGAACAGTCATGGAAACCCGCATGGCCCATGAGAAGAGCGTTCTTTTCAATATCCGCAGTGAATATCTCGGAGTACAGGGGGGATTCCCCGGTAAAAAGGCGAAGAATATACATTGCTATCCCTGCGGCAATATCCGCTTCCATTGAAACGACAACTCCGGATTCCGAGAGACCGGGATTGGCAAGACAGGGTCTTAAGCCGAAGCATCGGTGCATTTCATCGATAATATCATTCATGGCTAAAATGTCGATTCCTTCTTCGTGGATGACCTTCTCTATTGCCAGAGCATACTTTACACCCTCGATAAGATTCTTGCTGTCAACTTCAATGATATGTTCTTCCTTGTTAATACGGGTTATAAACTGATCAATTATATCCCCGGATATTTTTTGCGCCTCATCTTTGAATCGCATTAATTCTAAGGGTTTCAATTCAATACCGTAGAGTTTTCGAAGTGTAAACTCATCCACAAAAGTGGTGGACATGTGTTCGCATCGAAACGGGAGAACTCCACACCGGGTTTTTCTCAGGCGTTGAACTATAGAGAAAGCCAGGCAGTGCTCACATAACTTCTCATACACGCTTTCATCACGGTAGTATCCTGATACCGACTGATATACGAATCCTTCACGGTGTAAAAATCCGCTTATTTGCAGGGAGCCAACCGAACCGGAACCTTTGAGCATTTCATGAAAGGAGACAGTTTCCGGAAGTGTCTGATATGGAAAGAATGTACATACAACACAGGGCAGCCCACGGAGTACTTTGAGTGCCGCTCTCAAAATCTGGTCTTCGCACCACATGAGTGTTGAAATGATGATTCCATCGACATGTGCAGCGTATATGTCTTCAGCCGCTGCCAGAGCATCATTGCTTGTATAGATTATTCCATGGTAGATAAGTTCCGTGGAGCTGGAAAGCCGGTCTATGATTTCTTTCGCAATCACATCCACCTCTTCCGAGAGAGGCGAAGATGATTCCTGGAGCCCTACATCTCTGAACCAGCCGGATGTGATAAATAGTATCCCGATTTTGGGTTTCGGGTTCATGAAAAACCCCTCCGTTTATTTGTTTTACAGTATCTTTTACATGTACTATAAATCATATAACAAATGAACCGAAAGGGCAAGAAGATAATACATTTTGTGCAACCATAAAAATAAATCACTTACATAATTTTTCACCGCCCTCTTAAGTACCATTTCAATACTTCTTTCTTGACATTTACTCAGGATTAACGTAAAATATATTGAATGATTTGTTGTTATATATTTTACAATCTGGTTGATCGATGGGAATAAAAATGACAAAGAAGAATGTCTTCGACTACAATGCTTTTGGAGCCAAACTCAAAGCTTATCGATTAAAATGCAGGTTTTCAATGCGCGGGCTTGCCTCACGGGCTGGTGTTACTGCAAGCTTTATTTCAATGATCGAGTCCGGTAAGACTTCTCCCACCATAATAACCCTGCAAAAGATTTTGGAGGCATTGAAAGTACCGGTGGCTGAATTTTTCAGCGATGACTCACCGGATTCCCTTTCAGATGCTATTGTTTTCAAACAAAAAGATATGAAACTTCTCGAGGATGATAATCTGCGATGGCTTTTTGCCTTTCCTCCCGATCCGAATATTAAAATGGTGATATCGTACGAAGAATACATGCCGAAAACATCGATCAGCGAGTTGGAATGGCATAACAATGACCTGGGTGGATATGTGCTTTCGGGAGAACTGACGATTGATATCCGGGAACGTGGAGTCTTCAAGGTCGGGAAAGGTGATGCGTTTTATATTAAGGCAGGAACGAAACACATAGCTAATAATAAAAAGAATGAAATTCTGAAAATGGTTACGGTAATGTTGAAATGATACATGGATGTGTGGTGCCCTTATGAGCGATTAATATCATTTTCCGCAGAGATTACAGGGGATGTAATCTTTGTATTTGTCATGGAATTCCATAAAAAACACCTTACAGAATCTCAAATTAAAAACTTTCAGAAGGAGGATTAAAGCATGCCAGGCCCGGGATCGTATTTGATTGGTGAAGAAGAGAAGAAAGCTCTCATTGAGTTGATAGAAGCGGGTTATCTTTTCCGTTACGGTGACAGAAAGAATCCTACATTTCTCGCGAAGGTCTTTCAGCTTGAAGAGGAATTGTCGGATTACCTTGGAATACCGTACACGGTGGCGGTAAACTCAGGCACATCAGCGTTATGGTTAGCCCTCGGTGCTCTTGGCATCGGTCCGGGGGATGAAGTGATTGTTCCGGGTTATACGTTCATTGCTTCGATTTCATCGATTATCTATTCAAGAGCTGTGCCGGTACTTGCAGAGATTGACGAGTCGCTGACATTGGACCCTGAAGATGTTACAAGAAAAATTACGCCCCGGACAAAAGCAATCATGCTCGTACACATGCTCGGGAATGCGGGGTATATCGATGAAATAAAAGAGATTGCACGAGCGCATAACCTCTTTCTGATAGAGGATACCGCGCAGGCGTTCGGTGCAACCTATAAAGGTAAATGTGCCGGCAGTTACGGCGATTTCGGCACCTACAGCTTCAATATCTTCAAAACGATTACCGCGGGTGATGGCGGCGCTGTATCTACAGGGCAAAAAGAGCTCTTTGAACGGGCGTTTGCCATCCATGACCAGGGACATTTACCTCTCAGAGAGGGTGTTGAGCAGGGAGCAAGAACGGTAATCGGCCTTGATTTCAGAATGACGGAACTTGCGGCAGTTGTGCTACTGGCACAGTTAAAAAAGATCGGGATTATTAAAAGGGAACTGAAAAGACGCAAAAACAGATTTAAAGAAGGAATAAAAGATCTGCGGAACATAACGTTCAGAACACTGCCTGACCCGGATGGTGAAGCAGGGACTCTTTTGACAGTTCTCTTTCCCGATGAGGATGTAGCCCGTAAAATTGGTGAAGAACTCGGCTCCGGAGTAGTTGCCGATTCGGGCTGGCATGTATACAACAATATGGAACATATACTGAATAAGATGGTCGTAGATAATATAGGGTGTCCTTTCACCTGCCCGTTTTATACGGATAAAGGCGGAAAAATTGAATATTCAAAAGGGATGCTTCCGCAGACGGATTCCATCCTCGGCAGGGCAATCAATATCAGTATCGGAGTCTCTGATGCCGGGCTGGGCTCGGCATTCGGAATAACGATTACCAGCGATGAGGATGAAATTGATAAGAAGATAGAAATTTTCAGAAATGCTGTTGAAAAGTTTATTTAAAACAAAGGATGTTACGACTGTTCATACATGGCCGGTTTGTCTTGCCCTTCCGTCTTATCGACGAGACAGGTGACAGCAAAACAATCACATAGTACAAGCCGGGGCATGTGAAAAACTTTTTCATCACCCTCTTAAAAAAGGTTTTCAGTATATGACATCGAAAGAAAGAATACTATCATGCTGGAATGGCCAGAAACCCGATCATGTACCTCTCACAACATGGTGTTTTGGTTTCAGGCCCCCGATGGACATTACCTGGATGAAAAACGGTAAACCGGTGACACACTGGTATTCGATGAGAATGGAGCATATACATCTTTTGCCTGAACCCTGGGAACTCAAGGATGATTTTCAACGCATTCTCGCCTGGCAGTCTCTCGGTGTGGATGATATACTTGACGTATCCGTTCCCTGGAGTATTGATCCCGAGGTTTCATGGAAGGATTCCCTCATTCCCGGGGGAAAAGAAACTGAATACCCTGTGATGGTACGGCAGTATACAACACCTTCAGGAACACTGCGGCATGCGGTTAAAAAAACCGGCGAAGACCCCGGCGAGGGTTGGGTTATTCAGCCGGATTACGTACCGCTGATAGAAGATTACAATATTCCGAGGGGGATTGAACATGCTGTCAGCAAACCGGAAGATATCGATATTGTCGGTCATCTTTACCGGACGCCTGATAAAAAAGCGGTAGAATGGTTTAACAGCCGAATGGAGAACATACTAATCTTTTCCGAAGAACATGGGTGTGCAGTGCAGGCATGGTCGGCTTTCGGAATGGATGGCATAATCTGGCTTACCGGAGTGGAGGGCGCTGTTTTCATGGCGTTAGATAATCCGGTATCCTTCGGCAGGCTGGCGGAAATTGTTGCTGATGCCGATTACGGGAGAACCGAACTTGCATGTAAAAGTCCCGCAGTCGATATGATAGTGCAGCGCGGCTGGTATTCATCGACCGACTTCTGGTCGCCGAAGTTGTTCGACGAATTCATTTTTCCGTATATTGCACGAATTGCAGAATTATCTCACAGGTACGGGAAGAAATTCGGGTATGCGATGACAACCGGTGTTGAGATACTCGGACAGCGTCTGATTGATGCCGGTGTCGATGTTTTATATTTCATCGATCCTGTCCAGGATTTGATTTCTCTTGAAAAGGCACATGATCTTTTCAGCGACCGTATGACCCTGGTAGGAGGAATCAATTCCGTAAGCCTTGCTTTACATGATAGAGCGAAAATCGTTGAGGAAGTTAAACGCGCACTTGATGTGCTCGGACCGACGAATCGGTTTATCCTCCATCCGGTCGATGCTCTGTTTCCGGATACTCCCTGGGAAAGCGTTGAACTCATGATAGAAACATGGAATACTTACAAATAAAAAAGTCCTCTCACGCCGGATGGCGCCGGGAGGTAGGTTCAAATGAGCGTTCAATCTAAAAGACAATTTATTATATCATGTTTATCGTTTATTCTTTCAGGATTAGGTTCTGCCATTATCTCCCTGTTTGCCGGCTGTACGGAAAAGGAAAAGAGGTCATCGCTGCCGGAACATATCAATCAGGAGGAGAAAGAGCGGCTCATGGTTGAAAGAACAGCAAAAATCGGCAGTAATTTCGAACCTGCCTATCTGAAGCTGCACAGGAGCGGAGAGTTAAAAAAGAGAGGTGAAGAACTATGGAGTTTCATGGAAAGCTGCGAACTTTGNCCGAGAATGTGCGGAGTTAACCGGCTCGATGGGAAAGAGGGATTCTGCCATGCATCTTCACAGCTTGAAATTTCGTCATTTAATCCGCATTTTGGCGAAGAGAGACCCCTTGTCGGGAAGGGAGGTTCCGGAACCATTTTCCTGACCAATTGCGGACTGAGATGTGTTTTCTGTATAAACTCAGAAATAAGCCATGGAGGTCAAGGCGCTCCATCGAGCATAGATGATATGGCGGATATGATGATTAAGCTTCAAAAGATGGGATGCCATAACATCAATGTTGTTACACCGACCCATTATTCGCCCCATGTTATTCTTGCGGTTGACAGGGCGGCAGGCAGGGGTTTGAGACTTCCTCTCGTTTACAATACCTGTGGATGGGAGCGCACTGAAATACTGAAGAAGCTCGACGGAATAGTGGACATTTACCTCCCGGACTTCAAATACTCCGAGAGTGAAATGGCGGCATGTATTCAGCGAATGCCAAAACGTATCCGGAAGTAACCCGGGAAGCCCTGCTCGAAATGCACCGTCAGGTTGGAGTCGCTCAACCGGCACGTGACGGTATCATGTACCGTGGGCTGATGATCCGTCACCTGGTTATGCCAAACGGAGTCAGCGGTACACAAAAGGTTGTAGAATGGATCGCAGATAACCTCCCCAAAGACACCTATCTTAACATCATGTCGCAGTACAGGCCGATGTACAAGGCATTTGATTATCCCGATATTGCCCGTCGAATAACGCGCAGTGAATATAAAGACGCTGTAAAATGGGCAAAGGATGCCGGCCTCACCAATCTGGATATTCAGGGATATTAGTTTTAGATGTAGCAATGGTTGCACTCTTACAATGTATGATATTTCAAATAACACAGTTTTTCAAAATCATCACTGCTTTCTCAATCGGTTCTCTCATTTTTAATGGGATCGATGGAAAACGGCACTCTTGCGGTGGTCCATCCCTGTATAGAAAGGCGCTCAAAGGGAGAATTTTTCTTTTCTGGCTGTACGAATAAACCCGGTTAGAAAAAAATGTATTGAAAAATTTACATTTCTGTATTATTTATTACTATTGAGTGGAAATATAATGGTTGGTTGAATGAAAGGGGGAGGTATCGATGGCTGTCGTGACTATTTCAAGACTGAAAGGTTCAGAAGGTGACGAGATAGCCTTAAAGGTTTCAAGAGGCCTCGGATATGACCTGGTTGATACCAATCTTATTGTTGAGATTGCAAATCGTGCCGGTGTAAGCATAGAAGATGTACGTAATATTGATGAAAAATACCAGTCAAGGGCCGTTAAGCTTCTGAAAGGTTTTATTACTCCTCGAATGAGCAAAGTTCTTGCAGGTCAGGAGTGTAAACATCTTGATCCTAAATCATACCTGGAGTTTTTAAAAACGATAATTCTGGGGCTTGCTGAAAAAGGGAACATGGTGATTGTCGGCCGTGCAGGGCAGTTCATACTGAAAGATGAATACGTTGCATATCATGTGAGAATCGTTGCAGATGATACATTCAGAATTGAAAGAATAAAAGAACGAAATGAAATTTCGGAATCAGATGCTTACGAAATGATAAAAAAATCTGATAGTATGCGTAAAAATTATATTGAGAAATATCTTAACGAGGATTGGGCAAGTCCGTTAGCATATCATTTGGTGGTAAACTCCTCGCAAAATGGAATTGATGAAACGGCACATATAATCGTAGAGGCAGTTAAAAAATTCAGCGCAACCCATGAATACATTCCCGGCGTAAGGGATCGCCGTAAAAACCCGCGTAGATTCGAAGAAGATCGAAGAACGGGTGACCGTCGAGCCGGTGAGGAATTATGGAGTCAAAATCAAACAAAAAGATCCATAATGAAAGGACGTCCGGTAAGAACTCATATAAAACCAGACCGGAGACATGAAGGTCGACGTAGAAAGGACAGACGTGCCGGCATCGAATAGAATTTTGTAGTGCTTTTGAAAAAAAATTATATATAAGTTTTTTATTACTCTATTGATATAAAAAAATATTTTCATAAGCTGGAGAAATATATATAATTCTATATATGTTAAACGACGTATGTATGCTTTTTTATTTGGTTTGAAAGACTGCTTTTTTTTAAAAGGGTACAGTGGCGCATTCATGTTCGTATATGTAAAATTTGAAGATTCAAAAAAGATAGAGTATTTTGGTCCGGCCACTCCGGGGGAGTGTGAATCCTGGATGAAAATAAAAAAAATATTTCCAAGATATTATGATGATCTTTCTTTAAAACAGAGCTTATTAAAGAATAATAGATCAAACATGAAATTATTGACCGAGTAATTAAACAGGTCAATAGATACAAATTTATCCCGCAACTATAAGTATCATTTCAGTTTTCATAACCGTTCGTTACACGTTACTCGTTTCTTTACCATTACATGGGCCCCGTTCGTGAGAAAATCCGGAACATATCATAGAGAGTGTCATTTCCCGCATTGGAAAACGATATGTATTTCTTACATAACATATAAATAATAATGGAGATAATTTCATGGATTTGGGTATAAAGGGTAAAACAGCTATCGTCTGCGGCGCATCAAAAGGGCTGGGAAGGGCTTGTGCCGAACTGCTTGCATTCGAGGGAGTCAATCTTGTTGTATGTTCGAGGAATTTTGATGCAATATTTTCAACTGCCCGCACAATATCGGAACATTATGGTATTGATGCAGTGCCCGTAGCCGCAGATATTTCACAGCCGGAATCTCCCGAAAAGCTCGTCAATGAGGCATTAAAAAAATTCGAAAGTGTCGACATACTCATCAACAACGCCGGTGGCCCTCCACCGGGCAGATTTGATGATTTTGACGATGATGAGTGGGAACGTGCATTCAATCTCACTCTCATGAGCATCATCCGAATGACAAGAGCGGTATTACCGCATATGACCTCGAAGGGGTGGGGAAGAGTTATCAATCTCGCATCCATATCGGTCAAACAGCCGATTCCCGGATTGATCCTGTCAAATTCGCTCCGGAGCGCTGTCGTCGGTATGGCAAAGAGTTTATCACAGGAGGTTGCCTCGAAAGGCGTTCTCATTAACACAATCGCCACCGGGAATATCGATACCGAGCGTCTCCGTTCGGTTATCAAGAACCGTGCCAGAGCATCAGGCATTACCGAAGAAAAAGAGCTCTCCGCCCTTGAAGCTACAATTCCTATAGGGAGGATAGGACGTCCCGAGGAACTCGCGTGTCTCGTGGCATTCCTTGCAAGCGAGAGAGCGTCATATATTACCGGTGCGACCATTCAGGTGGATGGCGGTTATTTCAGCGGGATTGTGTGAAATCAGCCACGGATGAACACGGATTGGATTTACAATTTTCTATTAAGGATTGATAGATTTATTATGAGTGAATGTATAAATATTTATTACGATTGATAGAAGGTTATTATCATATAATAACGATGGTTGGATATAAATAAATAAAATATAGGGATTTAATTCATTTAAGATAAAAAATATATCATAGGCTTATTTCCTGGGGATAAATGTGGTAATTTACACCGGAAAAGTCAATTGGTTTTGGGGGTGAGTACAATTAAAATTTTAAAACATCCTTAGTTATTGGATTAATATGTATTAAATTTTTATTTTTTGAAATTGCATATTTCACAATATCAGCAGTTCCTCCAAGACCTTTAGATTTATTACCATCCCAAACAGCAATTATAATTTCAGATAAATCTACTACTTTTTTTCCTGCTTCATAAAATGCAATTTCTTCAGGTTCAATATAATTTAGCTTTATTGTTTTAAATGCATTATTAATTAAATATCGGTATTCTAATATGAATTTTTTTTTAAAAAATGTTTTTTCATATTGTTTACAAGGAATAATTGCGATATAGGGTAAATTATTTTCTAGAAGTATTTTTGCAAATAATTGATCTGAACCTATAGCAAGAGAAGTGTACCCAATATTAATTTTATAATTATTGATTATTTCAATTATTTTATTAGAAATCCATTTTATAGTTTTTAAGGATCCAATTTTTTGATGACCTGTTATACCTGCTTTCATATGTTACCCTTTTTTGCTAAATCCCAATAAAATTTTCCAAGAGGTGTTAATTTACATGATTTGCAATTAATAGCTGCAAAATATAAATGTTCTTCATTAATGGGTTCTAATAATCTTGCAGCTCTATATTTTTGGAAATGCTTAAATATTTCTTCATTTTTAGGATTTATTGGTTCTTCAGTTGGTTCATATGAACGATCAAGTTTATATTCATAAGTTGGAGATGAAAAATATTCTGGTAATAATCGTAACATTGAAGGTTCAATAAATGTTTTACATTTTCTAAGATTAGTTAATTTAGATACAAAAGATTTGAACAAAGGTCTTGGTTCCCATGCACCGTGAATTTGGTCAACATATGCATATACACTTGCAATGTTTATATTACCAATAATATCAGCTGCACCACCTTCTAATGCATTACATATTTTAGATGTAAAAAGACCTGCACCTGATTGTTCAATAGCTTCTTGTGATTCTCTGCTTGCTGTTAAAATAGATACACCTTCCCTTAATATTACATTATCATTACTTATTTCTGGTATCTTACCTAAGCCACCACTAAAACAACAATCAAGTATGATAATTATTTCTTTTATTTTTGACTTAATTGCACTCACAATAATATCTCTCATATTAACACCTTCATCATACACTGTTGCATCTTGTGTTACTAGAAAACCATTAAATATTCTTAAAAAACCGTGTCCTGAAAAATAAAATAAGGCTGTTTCTGCTGGATTAACAAACAATTCATCAATTTTACTTCTAAGTATTGATCTTGTAACTTCATCATATGAACCTTTTGGTGCAACTAATTTTTTACAATCAAAATTTGGTGAATCATCTTGATTTTTTGATAATAGATCAAACATTCTATTTGCATCGTTAACGCTACCTTTTAATGGTGAATTAGGATATTCGTCAATACCAACAATTAAAGCTCTTTTCATTTTATTTACTCCAAAGAAATCTAACTTTTTAAGTTAATTATAAAAATAATACATATTAAATAAGTTATTTAAAAAAATTATAACGAAATTTCACGTATTGCAGAAACAATCGAATCAGTATTCCAGCCAACAAGCTTATCACTATTTTCTGCAACTATAGATGATACTTGAGTATTTCCCCAAGGTTTTACAGCCAGTATCGGCTTCGGAGTATTGAACTCTTGTTTAGCAATTGTGATTTCCTTTTTTATCCACTTACTAAAAGTTGAGTATTTTCCCGCCATGATTATTACAATGTGGCAAGGTGAAATATGATTTTTTATTGCTTCATATAGTTCTTTTTCACTAACAGCATCATGAACAGGATCATTTTTGGGGACGGAAAAATTTTTGTAAATAAAATAAGGTTTCGAATCTAAAAGTTTACAAAAATTTTCATAAGCATCGGAATAAGTCCAAGAGTGACTTATAAATAAATTGTATGTTTTTGACATTTAACTACTCCTTTTTATGGAATATTATACTTGAATTATTTTTTCCTATACTTGGAAGAATAATTTAAAAATCAAAAAATCAACTTTTTTTTCTGGTAGAACGTTTTCTTATTTTATTTTGATTATTTTTAACTCCAATTGTTGTATTTTTTGTTACATCTAAAGCAATTTTAACCGCTTTTTCATTTGTACCAACTATATAAACTGGTCTTCTATAACCTTGAAGTTGCATAATACCATCTCGTACAGTATTTGGTGTTTCAATTTCATTAACTTCATTTTTGGTAATAATATCGGGACCTTTCCCAATGTTATATTCAGTATTTAGTTTCTTTGCTATACGTTTTGCTGTTCTTTTGTGTGATATACTTTCTGCCATTTCTTTACTCCTTATAAAATATAATTTAAAGCATAAAAAAACTTTTGTATACAATATGTAGTTAACATACACAATATATAGTATATGTTTATATTATGCAAGTAATATATAATGTACATATAAGC
>AQSL01000162.1 GCA_000403035.1 Candidatus Latescibacter anaerobius SCGC AAA252-E07
AGTTTAAACAGCATCCTTTATTTGCCCCCTTTCCGGGCTTACGCCCGACTTTCCCCCAAAGGGGGCAAGCAACTGATCTTACGGCAGTTATTATCCTGCCCCCTCCGGGGGAAGGATGTCCGCAGGACAGAAAGGGGGCTTTGAAACGGCTTCTTTTTAACAAAGCGGAGTTAACTGGATAAGCGAATAGTTTTATTCATGTTTAATATTGAGGTTTATACGGTACAGATGTCCCCATTCCCCGACAAAAAAGAACTTGCCGGTCTGAGTATTTCAAAGATTCATGCTCTCGTCGAATCCATCGATTCCGATGATGCAACTATCGGACTTCTTTCCTCGGATAAACGCGCAGGTGTCCGTGCTCTCGCACGAAAACTCGAAAACCGCAAACGCACTGCCGAGAAACTCCGCATCAAGCAGGAAAAGATGCTTGCCATCGAAACCAGGCTCTTTGCCGGGGGGAAGAATCTCATTGCCGGAGTAGACGAAGCCGGACGCGGTCCGCTTGCGGGACCTGTGGTAGCTGCGGCGGTGATTTTTCAGGAAAAGGTGAACATACCCGGAATCGATGATTCCAAGAAACTGACTGCACACAAACGTGAAGAGCTTTACAAACTGATAACGAAGCAGGCAAAAGCATGGGGGATCGGCATGGTGGATAACGAAGAAATTGACGAACTCAATATCCTGGAAGCTTCCATGAAAGCGATGCGCTGCGCAGTGGCAAATTTAAAGATGACACCTGAAATTGTACTCATTGATGGAAACCATTCGCCGGAAACCGGGTATGAGGAACGTCTGATTATTGATGGCGACGCTAACTGTCGCTCTATCGCCGCCGCATCGATTATCGCAAAGGTAACACGTGACCGTATCATGGTTGAGATGGAAGGGATATTTCCCGGGTACGGATTTGCGAAACACAAGGGATATGGCACCAGTGAGCATGTTGAAGCGCTGTGCACATTAGGCCCCTGCGCAATTCACAGGTTTTCCTTTAAAATCGTACCTGCCCGGTCGCCCGACGGCACAACCTCCGCTGTGCTGAAAAGACGGCTCCTCAACGCCCCCGATCAAAAAGCGCTGGACAGTGCGGCAGCGTGTATTGCACATATCCGAAACTTTCTCAACGAAGGTGATATCGAGGTTCTCCGTGAGATTTATAAATCGTGTAAGAGACGGTTTTTATAAAAAATGAATACAGAAAACAACAGTCGCAGCACAGGGCTCCAGGGAGAAGAAATTGCATGCCGCTATTTAACGAAGAAAGGATACCGGATCATCACCAGAAATTACTATGGTGAACACTTTGAAATTGATATTGTTGCGGAGCATGGTAATTCGATTGTTTTCTGCGAGGTAAAAACCTCGAGAACGAACAGGTTCGGCCCTTCCATTTCTTGGGTGACACCCGACAAAGTAAAACATATTGCCAGAGCGGCTTCGGATTATATAGCGACACATGACACGAAAGATCGCTCTTTCAGATTCGATGTAATAGGGCTTGATGTACGAGACGGAAAGATTAAAATCAACCATATTGAAAACGCTTTTTCGGTTCCGGAGGAAGAATGAACGATAAAAAGCAGATATTTGGCTGGGCAATGTATGACTGGGCAAACTCGGCCTTTGTAACAACGGTATCTGTGGCGGTATTTCCGTTGTTTTTCAGCTCCGTTATCGTGCCGAAGGAAGGTTTTATTATCTGGGGCAGGCGCTTCGATGCAATGGTTCTTTTCGGTTTTATGAGCAGTCTCTATGCGCTTGCTATTTTTCTATGCGCGCCGGTTCTTGGTGCTATCGCGGATTTTTCTTCATCAAAAAAGAAATTTCTTATGGTGTTTTGTTACGGCGGGTCTCTTTTTACCGTCCTTCTCTTTTTCTGCGGAACCGGGGAAGTTTGGATTACCATGATTTTGTTTTTCCTCACCCATATCGGTTTTGTTGGCGGAAACATTTTCTATGATGCATTTCTCCCGCAAATTGCATCGGAAGACAAACTGGACTGGGTTTCGGGAAAGGGTTTTGCGTATGGTTACATCGGTGGCGGATTACAATTCGCAATCTCGCTTGTGTTGATTGCAACACATGATTATTTCGGTATTTCCAGAGATCTTGCCGCACGGATTGTCATGGTCATGGCTGGATTGTGGTGGGCAGGATTTTCAATTTTTACGTTTGTTTATTTGAAAGAACCCAGAGCAACAGAAAAAATACCGGATGGTTATAAGAGACTGCCGAAATGGATAGCATATTCGAAAATCGGTATAGACAGGACATTATCGACCGCTCGAAAAGTTGGAAGGTTTAAACATCTGATACTTTTTCTGGTTGCTTATATGATTTACAATGATGCCATCCAGACAGTTATAAAAATGGCTTCGATTTATGGTCTTGAAGAATTGAAAATCCCACAGACGGATATATTGATAACATTGCTTATCATACAATTTCTGGCATTTTTCGGAGCCCTGTTTTTTAGTTATCTTGCAGGAAAAATATCTGCTAAAAAAGCTTTGATGGTAACCTTATTACTCTGGACATTTGTGGTTATATACGGGTATTTTATGACATCTTCAGGGGATTTTTTATTTCTCGGTGTAGTTGTGGGATGTGTGCTGGGGGGTTCACAGGCTCTCAGTCGATCTCTCTATGGTTCGATAATACCGGTTAATGCATCTGCGGAATTTTATGGATTTTATTCGATTTTCAGTAAATTTTCCACTATCCTGGGACCTGCGATGTTCAGCTTCATAAAGTATTTCACCGGCTCATCAAGAAATGCAATTGTTTCTTTAGCAGCGTTTTTCATTGTCGGACTTATTCTTTTGTCTATGGTTAATATGGAAAAGGCTCGAGAAGCAAAAAGACTCGAACTGTTTTCATAAGCGAAATAGTAATTGGTAAGGAATAATATTTTTTTTAACAATACCTTATATAACATTGAACCCTGCTTGACAACTGAACCATTATTATATATATTAATACTCTGAAAAAATGGCGCGGGGTGGAGCAGTTGGTAGCTCGTTGGGCTCATAACCCAAAGGTCACTGGTTCGAATCCAGTCCCCGCTACCAATAAAATCAAGCACTTACAGAAATTGTGAATGCTTTTTTTTTGCCATCTTCCAACAAACTTCTAACAGATACTTCAAAATCACTCAATTTATTAAATCCGGGGATATCATCACGTTTCTTAGCTTGTTCCGGATTAACTTCTTTCATTAAGACACCATACCTATCAAGTGTAGTCTGAATTGAAGCATGCCACACCGGCTGACCGAAACCCAGTCCGATGAAAAAGGTGATCAGCGAGATCGCGCTGATTATCATAACCACCTGTACCTGGGTATCATGCTGCTTTTCTCCATTCACTGTTACACTATTTTTTCAAGCCGTATATCAGTTACAAGCACGGTTCCGTTTTCGACGAACAGTCCGAATTTGCCGGACGGGAAGTTATGTACCGGGGCCGACAGCGCCAGCATGTTTTTCGGTTTGAAGGTCGCCATGCCGTTTCGCACCTCGATAATCAGTTGGTATGAGATACCGTTCTCGATGTTGAACCACGAAATATCGAGGGTTTCTTTCCGGCCTCCACGGTAACCGTCCAGAAACAGGTCGCCGCCGGGGTCCTTGCTGGTCAATACACCCTCGATACGGTTCGAGCAGTCGTTGCTCGCTTTCGCCACGACTCCCATGCGGACAGCGCCTTCCATGACCGCGGTAACCGTAAGCTGAACATCTCCGTCCCCGGGACTGTCAATCAGAAGAAAACCCTTGCCGTTCGTGCAGGTCAGCCGGAGATGACCGTCCCGAATGACCGCGGCGGTAGTGTCGCCGGAGACCGTAAGGCCTTCGAGCGGCAGCTCCGATGAGCCGTTGAGCGTGAAGTAGCGGTCTTCCTCATTCGCCTGAAAGTGCTCATCGAACAGGCTCGACTGATAGTCGAGAAATGGGAAATGCTGGGATTTCTGCTTCACGAGAATCCGTCCGTCGGGATAGGGATAGACCAGCGTATAGCCGAGGGGAGAAGAGACGTTGCTGATCCGCACCATGACCGGTATGTCGCCGAGCATGTACCGTCGGTTTAGGTGATTATGACCGAACATCATCCCCCTGACGCAGCCGGACGATGTGACGATCGACTCGAAATCGTTTTTGACAGTATAATTGTCCGGAGGAATATGGGCGAAGAGCAGCGCGTTCATCTTACGTGCTGCGGCTTCGTCGAGGACCCCCTTCAGCCATTTCAGCTGATTCTCGTCGATACCATATGCAAAATTCGACCCCAGCCTGTCGCCGGGATTGGGGACAATGGAGTTCAGGCAGACGAGGCGCCATTCGCCGAAATCGGTATACCGGTACGGATCTCCGAACCGCGCTGTCCAGTCCCGGAGCTCCGACTCATCTTCGTAGCGGTCGTCGGGAAGCTCGTGGTTACCGATGATTGGGATGGCGGGGTGGGTGAGGCCGTCGAGAAATTCCTTAGCGTAGTCGAGCTGCCTGATATACTCGTCGGGAGGCGGAACGAAGTGGTTCCCGGCATCGATGACATCGCCGCCATGGATCGAGATCGACGGCTGTTCTTCGTTGAGGATTGCGATGAGATCGCGCATACGTTCTTCGGTTGAGCGGAACTGCTTCGATCCCCAGTTTTTGTAATGGTTGGGCCAGTAGTGGTGGTCGGAGACAAAGGCGATTTTGAACAACGCTCCCGCAGGAACGAAATCGGTCGCAAACAATGTACGCGTATCGTTCCCCCCGGATTGTGAATTCTTCGATAAGGGCTTCTCTTCCGGAGAACAGGAGGCGATCAAGCCGCCGGAAAAGAGGGCGCCGATTTTCAGAAAATTCCGCCGTGAGAAGGAAAAATCAGGCGAATCATGATTTCTGCCGATGTCTTTCATTGAGTGAGTCTCCGTTTAAACGTTTTTATCTTTCCGGGTTATCCTCTTTAGTAAGCACGAGCTTTTTAACAGATTCTTTGTTTTATCACCTTATCTCGAGCATAACGACCGATTTTGACGGGATTTTCGGCTATGAGCTGTGCAGCGGTACATGAAAAAACCATTGTGATGAGCAGAGCACTTTTTACAGAGTTCACCGTTTTCCCCCCATTACATTTTTATTGTCAATAAATCCATTATTTTTTAGCTGGTTTGTCATCATCCTATTGTATCAATGATTAGAATAATTTAGACATATTTATCGACATTCCCCATATCAAATTCATGAGTAGTTAAAATCCCCCAAAATCTTATTGCTAACCGAATATTATCTCTTCCAGGTTCTTTTGCAAGTATTTTCCGCATGCTGATTTTTGAATATTACTACGTATTTGCTTGATAAAGAGTGAAATATAAGATTTGAGAGACACGTATCCTTTACATCAACCCAAACAAAAGAACAGCTAAACATAATGGCAACGCAGTCGTTCAATCCGAGATGATATCCCGGCAAACAATAACTTACAAAAGCGTGGGTGCAGGATTTATGTATCATTTTGCACCCTGTACGCACCCATTTTCCACGGTTTGCATAATACCAAAAATACACCTATAATAACTACATCTTGACTTTACCTGTTATTCAGATATATTAATTTTGATAGATTGCAATAAAGGTGTCAAAACAACAATGATATATACACACGTTCTAAACCGTGGCGGAAAGGGAGTGATAAGCCCGGCTGACAATTTGTAGAAAATGATGTTTATTTGGGGTTTTATGCAGACTGTATAAAATTCCTGCTAAATTAGTGATAATTATAGCTCAACAGATTGATATTTAACACTATACATGTTTATTTATGAAAATTCACCGGTGTCTTATACAGCGTTATTTGCTGTATATAGGTTCTTAGCATAGTTCTGTATATGCCCTGTTAGGGATACAAATAACAAAATAATTGGACAAAATGGAGAGTCAGCGAAATGGCAATCCAAGATGAATTTACAGCAGCAATAAACTTTAAGCACGACATGATTTTATACGCGCAAAAAAATTGGCCAGAAATTGGTGCCAGATTAAACGAAATGTTTAAACTTAAACCATCGTTGCCAACAGATAATCATGCAAGTTTCGATTTTTCCCTTGTTGTTCTATTTGTTCAATCAAGAACTCCTTATAACATATTCAGCAATGAACAAGGGGAACGTATCTGGAAATATTTGAAAAATAGTTTTGCAGTGGAATCACAATATGGAGGTTATGCAATTGAGTCTTTAGATCTTTATTCTACTGTCTGGGAACAATATGTCAAAAAAAGTTTAAATCCTGTCGGAGGTGTTGCCTCTGTTTTACTATATAAGCTAGGCCATGAGGAAAAAGAATCCGATATACTACTAGGAAACATCCTTATTGATACATTAATACTTTCCCCTCCGTGGTGGAAAATCTTTTCAGAAAACAACAAACTTGTGAAATCTGATATTCCGGTGGGCCTTGAAGCCTTTAAAAAATTCGCAGGAGATTCAGCTATGTCTTATAGCAATAATCTTCAAGGAAAGCCTGATGGAACACACCAATACTACAATGACCAAGGTAGAATAAAAGAGGGTTGGATGCCTCCAGAGAAAATTAAAGAATTGCTGAAGAAGTCTGGTGCAAAGAAACTAACAAGAGTTTTAATAAAAGGACCTTGGGAAGGTGTAAAAGAAGATTTTTGGGACGTTGAAGATGCAACTGTAAAGAAGTTTGCAGATGATGAGGGTGTAGTACATGCAATGTGTCATTTCGAGAACGGAGAACCGAAATATCATTATTTAAGTAAGCGAATGTGGATTAATGTAGAAAAAATAGAAAAAATTATAATGAATCCTCATTTATCAGAAGAAGAAAAGAAAGAACAAATTGACAAACTCAAATAGAACTTTCCCTAACAAGCGGCTCCACCGGATCGCCGATAAATCCGGCTCCCGGTGAGCCTTAGCGTTAGCCTGAACATGATTAAACTTTACAAGTATAGACCCTTCAATGATCATCTTAAGCCAATCATCATATATCAGAAGATGTGGTTTCCAACAAGAGCCAATCTTAATGATCAGGAAGATTTAAAACTGAACCTTGTCAATGGTATGGATGTGAAAGTGTACCGCCAATTCTTACTTAGACTGGCGGGTAATAAGTCTTTGTCATGTAAGGATCTTAAGTACAATCTGAGGAGTCTTATCCCAAAGAGAGTCTTATCTTGCGAGGCTAAACGAAAAATAGCCAATTCAAAAGCGGTTCTCCAAAAATATTTAGATGGTCTCGGCATTCTTTCTCTATCTGACAGAGAGAATGATCCGCTCTTATGGAAGACATACGGCGATAAAGGTGCTGGTGTTTGCATAATTCTTAAGATGGAATGTTCAGAATACCTGCTTAAAGTTGAATACAAGACTCCTCGGCCTGAACTTAAGCTAAGTGAGCTATTGTTAAGCGCCGATGCCAAAGGAGAGATTATTAAAGTCTTAAAAACAAAGACAAAAAAATGGGCTTATGAATCCGAGTGGCGCTGTTTTGTCCCGAATGGAAATAAAGAAGTCCTTATTCCTGAAATTCATGGAAAAATAGATGCTATAAAGCTGGGAGAGAATATGCGCGATGCAGAACGGGAAATGATACTCAAGTGGTTGAAAACGGCCCAAAGACAGATTCGTATTGAGTATTAGATATCATGAGTTAAAAATTGAATTAAAAAAGATGTGGAAAAGTATAGTATAAAGAGTATATATTTTGTAATATATTAAAAAACCTTAAATGGTTTTTAAGCACGTTCTAAACAGTAGCGGTAAGGGAGTGATAAGCCCGGCGGAAATGTATAGATAACGATGCGCGGGTTGGGGTTTTATACAGACTGTATAAGATTCCTACAAAATTAGTGATAATTATAGCTCAACAGATTGATATTTATTATAGTACACGTATTTTCTTAATATTTCAATGGGGTATTATACAGCGCAAATAGCTGTATATAGGTTATTAGCATAGAAAACTTTATAAGCCATAGTTATAAATATTAATATCTTACACTGCTGAGTTTTGCGAGATTGTACGCGTAGAAGAAAGAAAAAGGAGAAAAACAATGAAACTTGAAAAAATACTTGATATTCTTAACTCATTCGAGAAAAATGCTTTTCTAAAAATAATAGACAGCATTATTGCTAATAACCCCAAAAACGCTAAGGAAATTGATAAAATCCTAAGTGATAAAAGCAAAGAACTAAAAAATATAGACAATATAAACGTTACAAAGGTTTTTAATCTTGTTGAGAACGAATTTGCAGAATATATAAAGCATGAATTATGTAATTTAACTTCCCAACTTGACATTATGATGGACATTATCATTAAAGATGGCAATTGTATAATGAAACAAGACTGGTTTTCTCGTCTTTATGAGAATGAAATAAAGAATATTGATAATAAAATTAAAATATTCAAAAAATCAATTGAGAGTGTTAGCTCAGAAATAGAAGAACAAAGAAAAAAGGACTATAATACTTACAAGGCATGCCTTTACACGGCTTATTATAACGATTTGGTTGTCAATCAAGATGCTAAAATAACATCGTGTGAGCAATCTATTTTACTCACACTCTCTCAAAATCTTGAACTTTCCCAAGAAGAAATTAAACTTTTAAATCATATGATTATTCCAATAAATAAACTCGTCATTGATACTTTAATTAACAATCTCAAACAGATCGGTGTAATATTTTACTCAAAGAAAAACAATACGGTTTACGTTGCAGATGAACTCGTTAGAATTTTAAGAAAAATAAGAGGTAAAGAAGTTGCGGATAAATTCTTCAGGCGTGTGCTTCGACTTCTTCATGAGCCACAAATCAATCTAATATGCAAAAAACACAATATAGATTGGCGTCTGCCTTTAAATGAAAAAATGAAAGAAATCATCAAAGGAGGCACTTCCTTTGAGGGCGTATTGAAAAACGATATTTTCAAAGACGGCACAAAGATTTCAGAAAAAAAGAAATTTATTATTGATCTATGTGACAAAGGACTTAAAATATCTCCTACACTAAAAGGAGCGACTATGGAGGAAAAAATCAGCAACCTCATAAGATATTTTGAGGATGTTGAACGAGATGAGAAAGTAGGTATTTCAATTGATGGCTACGAAAAGCTGTTATTAGAAATGGGCGAAATATTGCCAAAGCTCAATGAACAAATCAAAAACGAATTTGAACTTCAAGAAGATATTGTTCTCAAAAGCAACTATTTATTAGACTATAATATTAAACCAAGAGACATACTTGAAATAATCAGCAAAGCTGATCTTGAAAAATATTGCAAATCGAAAGTAATCAAAACCAAGGGAGATTTAATCCTTAACATTTTAGATGCGTATCAAGATGCAGAAAATTTATACCTTGAAAACTATGAGAATATTGGATTTAGGAATCTGAAAGCTCTTAAAGAAAACGGAATACAGGTCAAAGAAAGCGAATTGGGTATAAAATTTGAGGACCTGACAAAAACCATACTAACAAAACTAAGCTTTAACGTTAATGAATCACTTAGAAAATCCCTAAACACAAAGAAAAACAAGATTGACATTGTAATAGACCTTGGCAACAAAGAATTAATTCTAGTTGAATGTAAGACAATAAAAGAAAGCGGATATAATAAGTTTAGTTCGGTATCTCGTCAATTAAAGGCATATATAGATTTGGCGAAGATCAACGATTATAAAGTTATAAAATCGTTACTGGTTGCTCCAGATTTCAGTGATGACTTTGTAAAGGATTGTGGTCTTGACTATGAATTAAACTTATCTCTAATCACAGCCTCTTCTCTTACCAAAATCTTAGATGGATTTAGAAACTCAAAACATATACAGTTTCCATATAATTTGCTTATGCGCGACGTACTCATCCAAGAGGACAGAATATTAAAATCAATTGAGAAATGATAAATACGAGCAATAAGTAACAATTCTGATTCACATTATACTAAATTTATAACCAGCGGTTCCACCTGACCGCCTTTGCACTGTGCGATTTTCAAATTTTTATTATTGATAGCGACGGCAGGGTGAACCGCAGACCGTTCGGTGGAGCAAATCCCACAGTATTGGGAAGCCCTGAATGGATTGTGGAACAAGACAGCACGAAAGTGTACTCCTTTTCTTCCAGGAAACCGCATCATCCCGCAGGAAGGAACATAGTATGTTCAATAATGTCTTCAAAGTTATCTACTTCATTGAATTTCTGCTCATAACGGTGGTAAGAAGTATTCATACAGCCAAATATCGTACCCTGAAAACCGTAGTAGACAGAAAAACCCTGGTGGATATGGTTTTCTTAGCATTGGGAGGCATCGGTATGCTTATACCGTTGGTTTATGTCTTATCCTCTGTCCTTGACTTCGCTGACTATGTTCTTCCCAACTGGGTTGGGTGGTTAGGTGTAGTGCTGTTTGGCCTGGCTATTTGGCTGCTCTGGCGATCACATGCTGACTTGGGGCGGAACTGGACTCCAACGCCGGGTATCCGTGATGAACATACGTTGGTTACAGAAGGCATATACAAGTATATACGTCACCCTATGTATGCTGCGCACTTGCTATGGGCCATTGCCCTGGTGTTGATGTTGCACAATTGGATAGCCGGGTATTCATTCTTAATTGTTTCGTTGCCGCTGTACCTATTGAGGGTAAATGACGAAGAGCAAATGATGCTCGAGCAGTTTGGAGAAGAGTACAGAACCTATATGCAAAGAACCGGGCGGATAATCCCGCGTTTTTCGAAAGACACTTCAGGAAGGGTGTAAATAGCAGCGCTTGAGCCGGCGCTCTTTTTTTTATGCTTTACCAAACCAGCAATTCCATCTGACCGCCTTTGCACTATGTGATTTTCAAATTTTGATTGCAGATAGTGGCGGCAGGTGAACCGCAGACCGTTATATGACAAAAACACAATGGAAGGAAATACATCATGTCCTATACAACTCAAAAACGCCGAACATTTTTCAAGACTTTAGGGGGTATCGGCACGATTTTTTTGATACAGCCACAGCTTTTTTCACTCGGGGATACGAAAACAGGACAGAGACCCAACTACATCATCATCTTTATCGATGATATGGGATATGGTGATATTGGTTGTTACGGTTCGAAGAAGAACCGGACTCCGAATATCGACCGAATGGCTGCAGAGGGAATTAAGTTCACGGACTTCTATGTTGCCTGTTCGGTCTGTTCACCTTCCCGTGCCGCACTTTTGACGGGATGTTATCCTCGACGCGTGAACCTCCACGAGAATGAGAAAGGGCAATGCGTCCTGCTCCCAAACTCTCCCAAGGGACTCAACCCCCGGGAAGTGACAATCTCCGAATTACTTAAGAAGCAGGGATACAAAACCGCTTGCATTGGTAAGTGGCATTTGGGAGACCAGCCGGAATTTCTCCCTACCCGCCAAGGATTTGATTATTACTACGGTATACCCTACAGCAATGACATGGATCAAAAAGAAATCCCCTTGCCGTTAATGCGTAATGAAGAGGTCATTGAAGCGCCGGTCCGGCAGGATACTCTGACAAAAAGATATACGGAAGAAACCATCGCATTCATTGAGAAAAACAAAGATGCACCATTCTTTATCTACTTGCCTCATTCTATGGTCCATATTCCTCTTCATGCCAGCAAAAACTTCAAAGGAAAGTCTCAAAATGGCATTTACGGAGATGCTGTCGAAGAGATTGACTGGTCAACGGGAGAGATTATCAAAAAGCTAAAAGATATTGGTGTCGATGGCAATACTCTTATCGTTTTTACCTCCGATAATGGTTCAACCGGGCAATATGGCGGAAGCAATGCCCCATTAAACGGCCACAAAGGGCGCACAGACGAAGGCGGTATGCGCGTTCCTTGTATCATGCGTTATCCAGGCAGAATACCGGCAGGCAAGCAATGCTCCGAAGTATGTGGAACTATTGATATGCTTCCGACTATGGCAGGGCTCTCTGGGATAGAGCTACCAAAAGACCGATTGATCGACGGTAAGAATATCTGGCCGCTTTTGTCAGGGGAGCCCGGCGCAAAGTCACCGCACGAAGCATTTTACTACTACCAGATAGATCAACTGCAATGCGTGAGGTCAGGAAAGTGGAAACTGCATTTGCCATTGAACTCAAAAAAAAGGAATTGGGGGGAACCGGAAGGAAAAACTCCGCTCAAGCTGTTTAACCTTGAGACGGATATTCACGAAGACCATGACGTGTCGGCTGAACACCCCGAAATCATAAACAGGATTCTCAAGCTTGCAGAGAAAATGAAACATGATATTGGAGATGTTGGTGTGGAAGGCACAAACCAACGCCCAGCCGGCTGGGTCAAGGAACCCAAACCACAGCTGTTAAAGAAGGAATAACGGCCGCATAATCCTCAGGATTGTGTCGACTTGAAAGGTCGAGTACAATCCATGGTTGAACCAGCGGTTGCACCTGACCGTCTTTGCACGATGCGATTTTCAAAGTTAGAATATTGATAGTGGCGGCAGGTGAACCGCAGACCGTTAGACAGCGGAGGAGGTGGTATGTATAGGTGAATGTAATAGAGAAATGGCTAACCATATTAACTCTATATTAACTCAATATAGCTAATCTATGGTGGAACGAATCATGATAACAACAATGTCGAAGCTATCTGGTGTGATGTATCTCTCTACGATCCTGTTGATTGGTATGGGGCTCTTGCTTGGCTGTGGCACCCCATCCTCTCCAGACGAACAAGACATGTCAGAGGTACGGCAGCCTGTAGAGGGTGAGGATCCGGAAGCGTTTTGGGATGAATTCGATTGGACAGAGCTCACTCCAGCGGAGCAAGCTCTTTGGGGAGTGCTCGGTTGGGATGAAACCAGTTGGCAAGGTGAGGCTGACGAACCAGCTTCCGAGAGTAAAGATTGGAGTGAACTGACCGATGAAGAGCGTAGCGCAGCCGGGAAACTGGGGTACGATGAAACATACTGGGATTCTCTACCCTGATTCTCAAAAATAGCTCACGATCTTTATGGTACATGTAATGAATCCATAACTCTGTCTAACAAGCCACGTGAAGTCCGGCCCAAACCCGCGCGAGGTAGTTTCAACAGAATTGCCCGCTATCAAAGTGTCTTGCATGTTCAGGTTCTGTACTTCCGGTCAGGGCGCAATTTTGGGCGGCTCAAGCGGACCGTTAGCTTGCTTTTTTCCAGGTTTGGATATAAGCTTATCCCACCGGAAAACCAGGGTGATGAGTAAAACCTATAGTACCCTTTTCTGATCGAAGAGGAAAAACAATGAAACGTCGTGATTTTGTAACAACAGGATTAGCTTTAACAGCGATAACACGTTGTGCCGGGAAACAACATATTCCTTCTCGCAGTTCGGGTATGGGAAGCAGAGTATTTGAACCGATAAAAATCGGAAATATCACCATTCCGAACAGAATAGTATTTCCACCAATCACAACAAATTATTCAGATAATGAAGGTTTTGTGACACAAAGACTCATTGATTTTCATAAGCATGTTGCCGAAGGTGGTGCAGGATTATCGATTGTCGGAGCTTCACCCGTAAGAAAAGACGGGGGCGGTTCACTCTTTGTCATGTTGGATGATGATATATATATTGATGGACTAAAGAACCTTTTTACAACGATTAAACGAAATGGTTCGATAGCATGTATTCAGTTATTTCATGGGGAAAGAAATGCAACAAATGAACTCTCAAAAACAGAAATTGGAGAACTTGTAACCTGTTTTGCCGAATCAGCATATAGAGCGAAAACAGCAGGAGCTGATATGGTTGAATTGCACGGTGCGCACGGATATTTGCTCTGCCGGTTTCTTTCACCCAATTCGAATAAGAGAAAAGATGAATACGGCGGAAGTACGGAAAACAGAACAAGATTCATAAGAGAGATAGTACTGGAAATAAGATCCAGAGTTGGAAACGAATATCCGATTTGCTGCAGGATCAGTGCCGATGAATATGTTGAAGGTGGTTTAACGTTGGAAGAGTCTAAAGTAATAGCTCGAATATTAGTTGATTCCGGAGTAGATGCAATAAGTGTTTCTGCAGGAATTTCGCCGGATATATGGTTGCCGACGAAAGAAATGGGGAGGCGATGTTACGCCCATCTTTCAAGAGGGATCAAAGAAACGGTTGATGTTCCTGTAATATGCGTTGGCAATATCCTTGATCTTACAGACGCTGAAAAAGTAATACAAGATAGTGATGCTGATTTGGCGGCAATGGGAAGAGCGCTAATTGCCGATCCTTATTTAGTTGTTAAAACGATAGAGGGTAAAACGAATGAAATAAACGGATGTATTCAATGCAGAAAATGTCTCAGTACAGTTGTTAATGGTATGAGTTGTTCTGTGAATAGAAATTTGTAATTCATGTTCATTTTCTACCAGTATTATTTTAGAACTTCTTCAACTTTCTTCATTAATCTCAAAGGACTAAATGGTTTCGCGATATAGTCATCTGCACCTGCTTCAAAACCCTTTTCATAATCTCCCTTTTGGCCATTAGCTGATAGTATGATGATAAAGCTATCTTTTGTCTCAGGATTACGTTTTAGTCTCCGTGTAGCCTCTAAACCATTAATACTTCCAGACATAATGATATCCATAATAATCAAATCAGGGTTTGTTTTCAGAGCAATATCAATTGCTTCTTCACCTCTTTCGGCCTGTAAAATCACAAATTGATCGGATTTCAACGTAGTTTCAATAAGGTCTCTAATTTCTTCATGGTCATCAACGATTAGGATTTTTTTCATTTATTACCTCACATAAGACATATTGAAAAATTGTTTTAAGCCCATTTCCTTCGAAAGGTTTGACTATATAACCCTCTGCCTCCACAGTAAAAAGGATTGCATTTTAACTCCCATTGATCCTATTATCCCGAAAGGAACCGGAGCCCGATACTTTGTCCTGAAACGGATCTCGAAGGATTTGGTACGTCGATTACCGGTTCTTCTTTCGTTGATATGATATCTTGCTTTTTTTTGGTCTTCAGGATGCACGAGTTCAAAGATGTTTTTTCCAATGAGTTCTTCGACACTATATCCGTACTTTTCCACTGTATTGGCGATGAACGATATTCTGCCATTCGAATCAAGACGATAAACAATATCAGAAAGTGATTACATAAGAGCGTTAAATTGTAAATGGGATTATCGAAACGTATGTTCCACTTGCTCATGCTCTGTAAAGCTTATACCCTGAACCGCTGTGAAATCAAGGGGTTGCCTCTCATGAACTATATCAGTAATAAAGAAGATTACAGTACGGGGTTCACCGTTTTTCCTTGTTACCAGAGCGGGAATCGGACTTGTGAAATAAAATTCCAAAATTTACCGGAATGCATTATTTTGTAGTTTTTTTCCCAATATGGTACTTTTTTTTCAAGCTCTTGATATGTTGGAGTGCTCATTATTTCATGTTATATTGTTCGGTAGTGGTTGTAAAAAGCCAAGTGTATTTAAAAGTGAATTATTGAAATTGCTCTCATAAAAACAGAATGAAATTGGTTGTTTATAGAGGTAAGAGCGTAACAATATATACTGTTCATAATATAAGCACTATTATAGTGTATATAATATACAATTGTCAAGTATTATTTTAATCCTTATTTAGCAACTGACTACCTCCCGTTTTTATGCTTCAGGAAAAAATAGTATATCACCATAGACAGGAAATTCTTTCTGGCGCACCCCGTAGTCAAAAAAATCATATTCCGCCCATCATTATAAAAACTTCTCTTACCAAAGAATGATAAACGGTTACATTTTACTTAGATATTTTATCGATTGATAAAAAAAACTCGACAGGTAATCCGATTTTGTGGGATATCCTGTGAGGCGCACTGCATATATAAAAATATTTTTTCGGAGAGTGTATCCAAATTTGCGGAAAGATATTCAAAATCAGGATTCTAATAGCAGTTTAGCGGTACGTCAAAAATGCTAAACTCTAGAGGCAAGCGTTATGTTTTCCAGTTCCGCTTTAAGCGTACTAATATCACGGATGACCTGTTCCATCTGATCCTCGAAGAACTGCTCTGCAAGATTCAGGTAATTCTCTATGCCATCAAGAAGGTTTTCTTTGAATTCGTTGAGGTATTTTTCAGAAAGGTTTGTCAGGTCGAGTGAGCTTTTCTCTACTTCTTTGCGGAAATATTCAATATAGAGCATGAGTTCACTGACAAACATATGTGGGCGTTCAGGATTGGCCATAAGGGAAATACGCCCGTATATATGGTCAATCATATTCTGCAGGGATGTTATTTTCGTAAAGTTCACGATGTTCGGGCCGCAGCATATTGCGGATGTAGCCTGGGGATCGATACTATACTTCACTGTTGCTGCTCCGGCGAGATCGTGGCAGATGCAGGATTTATTTAGAATGTCTTCCTTTTTCGCCCGATATTGTTCGGGAGTAAGATTTTCGTTTTCAAGCAAGTTGAGCCTGCGCCTCTGATAGTACGCCGATGCCCTGCAGACTGGTGAATCAGTTATTTCTGTATCGAGCTTGAGGTAGTTTTTTCTGCAGGCGCTGCCCGGCCTGTTCTCGCTGATTCGCTTTCTGCGCATCTCCTCGCTTGACGAATTTCGAAGGTTCCAGAAAGGTATGCCGAGAGGCGAGCTTTCGCTCAAGTAGACATCCCCGTCGCACGCCGCTGAGAGCTTTGCAAGATGTGCCTCATCGACATTTACCGCTTCAGGAACAAGCAGAAACGGTGTTCCCCAGCCGGTGCTATCAACATTGTAATACTTGAGCAGCAGTTCATTCTCGCGCGTTGTGCCGATACCACCCTGGACAGTAAAAAGAATAGTATTTGGTTCATCGAATCCAGAGCGGTCGATAGCATTAAGAGCATTATTGTACAAGGTATGAAGCATTTCCACGAGTTTTTCTTTCTTTTCCTTGAATTCCTCCATGATCGGCCCGAGAAGTATTCCTTTCGTAGCAAAAGCGTGCCCACCGCAGTTAAGGCCGGACTCGATGCGAAACTCAGACACCCATAATCCGCGTTTAGCCAGGAATTTACCCTGAATCTCAGCGGAACGGAAGTCGCTCACTTTCAGTATGATCTTCTTTCGAAAGACACCGTCCCCGTCAGGGAAAAAATCTTCGAAACAGGTAAAGTAATTGTAAAACTCTCTGTTCATTCCTGCTGAACAGACAATAGAAGAACGAACCGTACTTCTTGCATACCCGCGGAGTGCGGATTTGGCGTCGGAAAACTCCTTAGGCAGTTTGACATCTTTGACGTACCTGTCGCGGTCCAGCTTGGTCATTATATTAACATCGATTGTACCGGGGACCACCCGCTTTCTGAGATCGATCTGCCTTTGGGCCTTTTCCTCAGGATCATGTGTCTCAAGCATGGTTTGATAGTCGTCTTTCAGCCGGGATTCGGGCAGAAATTCATAGTATCGGGTTATCTCGCTGCCCGTTTCAAACGGAGAATTTCGGAGCTCTTCCACCTGTTTTGTTACCAGGCGGTCGAGAAGGTTCAGATACGCTGTTATGCGGTGCGCCCGGGCATCGCTGTCCGAATCGGTAATCTCTTCATAGGGTTCACCGGTTTTTTCACAGTGATATTTCCTCATCTGTTCTATAAGGACATCGTCCACGAGTGATATTACTGATGAAATCCCGTATCGTGCCACACGGAGAGGAGTATCTATGGTAAATCCTGTACCCATGACAGGTATGTGGAAAGTATGTACTAATGATTTTTGAACGCTTGACAGAATGTTACTCCCTTTAGTAATCTTTTATGAAACCGGAGCTTAAAAAATTAATTAAGCTGCAATAAGCACCATTTTAAGTTTAAACTGTAATATAACAAAAATCCCGTCGGTTTCCTATAGTAAAAAGCCTTTTAACTGATTTTCCATATATTATAATAATTTATATTACCTATTAACTGTACGGTTAAATTCTGTTGATTGCTTTATGAAAAGCCCCCTTCTTGTCCTTTAATGTGTAAACTTATATCAGGACGAGGCATCGCCGATGATACCGGTTCCCGTTTTCATAGGTCAGGCGTTCTTCTTCGGGAATACGGGTATCTCACGGTGCATTGCCCAGTAGGCAGCGCGCCAGAGGATTTCCCGATATTGGGGCATACGAAATGCAAAACTCAGATGCCCGGGAAGGAGCCCTACGATCCTGCCCTTGCCCTGATCGAGACACCAACCCCCGATACGTTCCCGTTTATCATGGATCGCGGTTGTGCCGAACAGTGTCGTTGTCGATGCCGACCTGATAAGCACCCCGAACTGCTCATCAAGGTTGATGTAAAACGGTTTGATGCCGCGGGTGATCGGGTGCTTCTGGTTAAGGTCACGGACCCAGAGGGGCTGGACCTCTTCATGCCGTTGGCGCTGGACATCAAGCAGGCTCAGGATGCCTTCCTTCTGGCAGGCGACAGTACAGTGCAATGCAAGGAAGCCCATACCGCGGTTTTTCACATTGTCGATGATCGCGGCGACCTGATCGTCAGTCCAGAACATATCGCCCGATGACATCGAATCCGCAAGAGGTTCGTCGCTCCATGCCATGGAATCACGTCCCGCGTACCGGCAGGTAACCAGAAGGTCTGCATCGGAAATGAACTCCGGTGTGAAATACCTGCTCGCTTTCACAAAGATAATCCGCCAGTCTTTATTCGGCGCGAATAAACTCCGTAACTCCGATTCATAGACTATAGGGTTGTGACTGTAGTCGCCCATGACGCAGACAACTTTTGTTTCGCCAGGCTGTTTGGGTTTCAGTGCGGCGTGCGCGCTTACCGGCACAGCCGCGGCAGTGATGGTTGCCACGCCAGCCTGCAGGAATCCGCGCCGTTTCAGTATATTTTTATCAGGCATTCGTTTCTCCTCATCATTTATCGAACAGCACAGGCTGTCCATTAGTAATTTTTTGCTCTTGGGTACGGTTCGATGTCACGGCTCATTGCCCAGTAGGCGGAGCGCCAGAAAATATCCTGGTACTCGGGAACACGGTAGTTCCATTGGTAGTGTCCCGGCAGGAGCCCGACAACACGGCCCTTGCCTCGCTGAAGCGCCCATCCCGCGACAGTGACACGTTTGTCGTGGAGCGCGGTGGATTTGAACAGTACCGAAGTCGTTTCAGGTTCCGTAAGTTCGAGGGCGAACTGCTCGTCCAGGTTGATAAAGAACGGCGGGATTCCTTTGGTGATAGGATGGTCCGGGTTCAGGTCATCGATACCCAGCGGCTGGATTTCCTGGTGGAGGAGAGGTTTCATACCCATGAATTTCTGGAGCCTCTCACGGCCGTTCGCGAGGGTGCAGTGGGCGGCGATCCAGCCCATGCCGCGGTTGGTTACATTGTTTTCGATAGCATCGATATGCTCGTCGGTCCAGATCCGGTCCCCGCGGGGCCGTTCAACGATGATTGGATCGGGCGACCAGCCGAGGGAATCACTGCCGCCGTACCGTGCGCTGATGAAAAGATCGGCGTCGGAGAGCAGTTCCGCTGTGAGGTAACTGCTCGACATCACAAAATATATCTTCCAGCTCTTGTTGGATGAGAATATCTGCCTGACATGGGTTTCCTGTGAAATGGCCGGATGCCAGTAATCGCCCATGACGGCGACAATCTTTGTCTCGCCGGGCTGTTTCGGACGGACTTCAAATGCCGCATGAGCCGAACCGGCTCCAGCGGTTGCAGCGAGGGACGCGATGCCGGTTTTCAGCATGTTGCGCCGTGATGGTTTATATGGCAAAGACATAATAGCTCCTTATTAATTGATATTACTCGATACCCCAGTCAATTTCATTCAGGTCGCTGAAACGAATGAGGACTTTCTCTCCCGGATTGCCGTTCTTGTCGAGCGGGATGAACGATACCGCCATAGTCCGCATGCTCTGGGTGATAGGATAACCGTCATGGCCTCCTTTGAACCACGGGCGCCAGATGTCCCACCGTTCCTGCTCTTTGACAATCTTCCAGAGCCGTTCCTTCGGGATAGTTTGGACGCCTTCCTTGAAATAGGTCAAATAATCGAGCGGCTCGTAAAGCCAGCTCATATAGAACTGAATGCTTCCTCGCTGTACCTGGGTACAGGGTTTCACGTCCACGCCTGTCCTGAGGTCAAACGGTTTTTTTTCAGGATCGAAAGTGATAGCGACCGGCCCTTCCGCTGCATAAGCCAATGCACCGGCACAGAGCATCGCAAGTATCACCATCGTGGTAAGTATGTGCTTCATGTGAATCCTCCGCAGAATAAGGTTGTAGAAAATAGATGTTTTTGAATACGAATGATAGTTTTAGTATCCCCGTGTATTAATGATTTGAAAGTCGAGCCCGCGTTTGTCCCAGAATCCTTCCATGGCGACATTCGCATCGATTCTCGGAGTATTGCCGGTGCGTTCGATGATCTTCTCGGCTATCTGCATTTGGACAGCATAAAACATCTGGTTGATAAGCAGCCCCGATGTGGGGCCGACCCTGCGTTTCAATCCCGGAATGGCAAACAAACCATAGGTGTCGCACATATTTCCGAGGTGGATGTCTGAGCTTTCGGACACCGTGTCACCGGATGGTATACTGAAATTTTTCGTTCTCGCGCCGATAGTGGCAATCTTTTTCACGCCGGTTTTCCGGAGGGACCTGAGCACCGTTAAATCCACAGGATCATCAGGCTGGGTAATACCCATGATTACCATATCATCGGGTTTTATCTTTAAATCGGGGAAATGCCTGCTGCCTATGGGGCCGTTCTCTCCTGCATATATTCCCTTGTTCAGAAGAAGGCCGCCGCGACGGTATTGCGATTCATGGCAGAGCGAATCATGGTATCTACTGTAGTTGAGGATTCTTCCCCCGGAAAGAATCGTATCGACAGCCATATCGGCAACTTTGTTAATCACGCCGAGTTCAGCATCAATATTTTTCAATTGTTTCATTGCCTCGGTAAAATAGACCCTGCCGAGGGGTTTGTTGAGACTTTCAAAAATGGTCAGGCCAAGCCATTTATTTATCGCACCCTGTTCTAATTCAGGTTCATCGCCTTTTACATCCAATAACACGCCGTCGCGGGCGAGAATCCTTGCGGCATCCACATTCATCATCCAGTAGGTCATCATCCCGACAGCACCGGAGACAGCCCCCATAGGCACCTTCTCTCCGGGAAGCCACATGATGGCGCCTCGTGTGGTGATGTATGTGTTTATCCATATTTCACAGGCATGACGGTATTTATAGTTTCGGTTTCTGGCATTCAGCAAATGAGCGTTCGGCGTCTCCGCAGACCATGGGGCGGGAGCGCCGATAAGAAATACGCCCTCTTCCCGGAAGTCTCTCTTGAGAGGAGCGCCAACCATACTCAGCAGTACCGTATCGCCTTTTTTTACCTCATCCTGTGGGAATCCGTTGGCACATATGCCGGGGTCGCCGGGACGGTTAGAAAATGTGTCGGAATTGGTTGAGTGGCCCATGTCCCAACTGTTGTAGCATGTGCCGCCATTTTTATACGTATGTGCCAATCGATATGAGGCCTCGAGGAGATTATCCAGTTCCGTATTCCGGATTTTTTCGAGGGTATTCCTGACACGCCCGAGATACTGAAGGCAAAGAGGCAGGGTATCTTTTTTTGCCGCTCCGGTCGTATTTCCCCTTCCGACGAGACCCATTGCCGCAAGGGGCAGAATCTTGGTGGCACTGCGTCTGTTCATGAGTTGGCTCCTTTCTTGTTGATAAACGAATATTACCTATTCCAGGTTCTTTTGCAAGTATTTTCTGCATGCTAATCGGTATGACCAACTTCTATGCTTTCACCCTCCGGGTGACCGGAATTTGTCGGTCATAAGCGTATGTTATTTATTATATAATAACATGTTATGGCAAATTCTGAAAGCATATTTCAGGTTTTATATGGTAAATAGGGGCTAAATTACATCCCTTTGAACCGAATGAGAATGCTGTAAACTGTGTTGCCCGAGGTGATGAAAAGCGTGCGCATATCCTTCCCCCCGAAGCAGACATTAGCTGGACGTGAGGGCATAGGGATTTCACCAATACGGTTACCTGAAGGATCATATACCGATACATAATTCGCTAAAGGCGTTATATAGATATTCCCCTTTTCGTCTATTGTCACCCCATCATATCCTTCCTCGGCGAACACCTTCTTGTCCCTCAATGTGCCATCGGGATTCACCGTATACATGTAGGTTTTGTTCGCCCCCGAATCGGTGACATACAGTCTATTGCCAGTGGGATTAGTAATAACACCGTTTGGATACTGGAGATCGTTGGTCACCCTTATAATTTTGGATCGGTCCGGGTTGATATAGTAAACATGATCTCTGTCTTGCTCCATTATTTCCTTGCTGCGCATGCTGTGGTCGGAAAAGTAAATACCACCTTTTAAGTCAACCCATGCATCGTTCGGAGAGTTCAGCTTCTTGCCGTCATAAGAATCCGCAAGTATTGTCTCGGTGCCGTCTTTGGAGATGGAAACAACTCGGCGGGCTTTCGATTCGCAGGAAATAATATCCCCTTTATCGGTAACAACCAGACCGTTCGCACCATCCGGGTCCACACGGAATACAGCCACACCTTCCTCGGGCGACCATGATAAGATACGTGACGAAGAACGATCAGTAAAATAAAGCTTCCCGTCCGGGCTCCAGGCTGGCCCCTCAGTGTAGCGGAATCCATCTGCCACTACCGTCAGGACCGCACCCGGTTGTATAATCGTATTGTCGCTCGTTTGTTGACCATGAACCGATACAATAACTATGAAGGTAAAAAGCACTGCAGCAATGAACGGAGAAAAGATTCGATTTCGTATTAATTGCATACAACTTCCTTTCTGTAAACGCACCAGCATTTGGTTATCAAAAGCTGAATTGGCGGACGATACTGGAATTTAACCAGTGATCTTCTAAATGTCAAGCATATGGCTTGCGATTTTCGGCATTTATCATATATCCTTAATGTTCAATGTAAACCTGCATGGCTGCCAACGTTACCAATCATACTCATTCACCTCATCTCCGGGTAATGCGCTGTCAAGGGCTGGCCCTGGCAACACGGTTTTTAAAGAACTTAAAAATTTCTGTTTGCAGTAATATATTGAAATACAATGAAGTTACATAAAGGCCAGCTTGTCTTGCCCTTGACAGCGATACATACATATATTTCAAACAGGTGCGTGTGAAAAGACTTTTTCACCGCCCTCCTAAATAGTACAATGTTTGATGTGACATCATGATGCTAAAAAATGTAAGTAAAATTGTCATACACAGTAGATACATCACGTTCCGGATTGCAGATGTTACGATAGACAAGAGGTTATTTGCAGAGATATTGTTTCGGATTGAACGACTGCGTTGCTATTCTGTTTAGCTGAGCTGTTGTTTGGGATTGATTCAATGGATACGTGTCTCTCAAATAGGATTGTTCACTGTTTATCAAGCATATACGTAGTAACATTGAACGATCAGCATGAAGAAAGTACTTGCCAAAAGAACCTGGAAACGGTAATTTCGTTTATTAACAGGATCATAGGGAACTTTGACTACTCATATATTTGATATGGGGAATGTCGGAAAATATACTTGAATTTATATAAATGTAAAGAACTGTCCGGTTAAATTCTGTTGATTGCTTTATGAAAAGCCCCCTTCTTGTCCTTCGGACATCCTTCCCCCAAAGGGGGCAGGAATATAATTTCTTATTTCACAAG
>AQSL01000163.1 GCA_000403035.1 Candidatus Latescibacter anaerobius SCGC AAA252-E07
TGATGGCCTTTTCGGTCGAGTTCATAGGGCGTATCATACTTCATGTCATCTTCGCGGAAATCGGGAATTGTATTATTATTAAAATCATCGCCGAATGTCACTCCCCGGGATTCTTTCAGAAACGCATGTATCGTGCCGCTCGTATCTATTATCGCCGCTTTGCCTTTTATTCCGGGACCGGTCATGTAATCAACGGTAAAAATATCGTCATAACCCTCGGCTCTCACACTATTTTTTTCATCGCTCAGTTTTGCCCTGAGATTGTAATAACCGGGGATTTTGACAGGAGGCATTTGAAATTCCTCGACAAGAAGCTGACCGAATGCTTCGCCTCCCTGGATCTTTACTTTGAACTTCTCTGAAATAACCACGGTACCCATCGGGTCTTCAAATTCAAGTGTCAGGTTATGGTTTCCCCTGAGGTTTTTCTCATTTACAATAAAAACGTCCGCAACAGGGACCGCACCTGCGGGAAGTACCTTGTCACGAATCTTTACCGCAATATAGAGCGGCTGTGTATAATATTGGAGGATCGATGGGTCCCCGGTTGGATTTCTGTAGGTATCCACGATGTCTGTATGTGTGCTTGCCGATGCCCAGCCGTTAAGGACATAAGCATCTGCAGCGTTGGAGATGCGCACGTTTTCGAGAATACGGCCGTGGAAGTAATGAAGGTTTTCTGCGAGCGCCATGGTCAGGTAGTCAACAGTGGGAAAGGATGACCTGAGCCCGCTTTCACCGAGAAACCTGTCGTACGAGTCATACCAGTCGAGATGTTCGCCCTCACGCCAGCCATGAGCGCCGGTTCGTGCCAGTTCGTTTTTTATCTTTTCAAGCCGCACCGGCGTTCCGAAAGCGCCTTCCTCGCCGAAAAATATTATCTCGTCCTTTGGCATGGGATGGAGAGAGTCGCCCATAGTGGGTACCGGATCAATAACATACCGCAGATAGTACCGTGGATTTCTATAGTATTCATCGAGATATCCCGCATAGGCGACAAGGTGGTACGGAGATGTCCAGCCGTGGTAATATAAATTATCGTCATAGGGCTTCATGTGAAGTTTGTATGGATTGTCCCTGTAGTTGGGAATAGTAGGGCTTGTGATGCAATTGAAAGTTACCGGCCGTGAGGGGTCAAGCGCATGCACCATGCGGATATTATTTTTATCATCATCGTCGGGTTCTTCGAATGAAAGGTCGTCCATATTGAAAATGACCATTGAGGGACGGGAACGGTCGCGGATAATCATTCTTCGGAGTTTTTCTCTTCGCCATTTTTTTTCTTTTTCGTTCGGAATCTCATTACACATGTATCCGCCCGGTTCTTCGTAGGTCAATAATCCCGCTTCATCCGCCGTTTCGATGGATAACGGCTGGCCGATTGCACGGTGATACAGCATCATGTTGTATCCAAAGTTTATGGCGGTATCAATATCTTTCCGCGCAATTTCCGGAGTCGGGAACATACCGTTTTTGGGCCAGAACCCCCGTGTCATAGCGGCAATAATAAAAACACGTTTCCCATTCAGGTAAAACCTTTTGTCGCCGTTTTTCTCCCCGATGTCAAACCACCGGAAACCGAATCTTCTGCTCATCGAATCGGTAATTTTGCCTTCATCGCCCGTAAAAGTAACCGCCGCTTCATACAGGTTCGGCTTTTTTATATCCCATACTTTTGCCTTCGGCGCTTTTACATGGAGCGAAATCTCTCTGCCTTCGGGAGGAATTGACTCGGACACTGTTTTTTTCCACAGCACATTCGAGGGATTTTTCCACTCATGCACGACAAGAGTCAGTTTCCCTTTTTTTCGTTCACCGGATGAATTACCGAGGGTTATAAAAACGTCCGCTTCTTCTGGTTTTGGTTTATTCTGAACGTAAATATCATCAATATAAACAGCATCGGCAGCTCGTATGAATATCCTGCCCGTGATACCGCCGAAACCGTGTACGGAGGGAATCCTGTTATTCCCCCAAGGCAAGAGATTTTCATCGCTCCAGTCGAAATTGCCCACCGGATCGGTAATCCGCACATTAATATGGTTCTCTCTGTCGAATATCACCGCATCGGTTACATCAACTTCAAAAGGTGTATTTCCGATAACATCGTAGCCCACGAGCTTTTGATTAATAAAAACCTCCGCCCGAAGGTTAACCGACTCAAAAGCGATAGTAATCCGCTTTCCCCTGAGAGACGGATCGATACTGAAAGCAGCGCTCCACCAGGAAACACCTCGGTAGTCGCCTGCAATCCCGTTCGGATTGCCGTTAGCGCCCCAGAAATGTCCTTCCACCGTTCCGGGAACAGTGACAATTTTGTCATGAATCCTGTCAAGTTTGTCCCAGCCGCATGTCGGCAAATTGACAGGCAGAGTATTAATATCCACCGGCGGCAGGTAAATAGTGTCATTTTTCCAGTCCGCCTCGTGGTCCAGCCAGAGACGCCAACCATCACCGGAAAGTTCCGCTTCCCACCTTCCGGGCTCGGCTGAAACAGGGTAAACAGCGAAGAGAACAGTAATAATAACAATGATATATTGCATGGGATTCATGGCCGGTTCCCTTCATAAAATCAATTTTACATATAATTCAACCGTATATGGTCGCTCCGACTTTTGCTGTATTTTTCCCCGGCATAAGCCCGGTCGTTGCAATTCCCGCAGCGAGTACTGTACGTCGTGTGAGGTGTTTCAGCAAATATAATCTCAATCTAACTTCTTGTGCTAATTGTCTGTTTTTCTGTAGTATTACAAAAACCTGGGCCCGTGATCTTCAATTCCGTAAATATAAATTCCGAGAGGCGTTCGCCTGAGGAGTCTGTAGTCTTTCAATTTTTCAACGCCTTTTTCACCGAGCATGTAAATGGGGATTTTTTCGATGTCATTTTCGCCCAGGCCGCGTTCATGTGCGATTCTCAGGTAGGGGATTTCACGGGGGTCATGTCCCATGAGCCAAGATGTTACCGAATCCACCGCAACCATCGAACGTCCCACGGCAACAAAATTGGAGTGTTTGACATTGTTATAACTATGACGGTCATCGCCTCTTCCGAAAACTCCCTCGACGATATTCACATACGGCTGTGGCAGAACTTCGATCGTATCCATCATACGCTGCGCCCATATCTCTGCCCAGAAAAGCCGTGAATCCGCGATATCGGGATTTTTAAGATATTCCTCGTAACCGCCGGCTGCTTTGTAAGCCCTGTAAAAACCGCCCTCGTCCCAGTATTTGTATCCCATTCGGGCATGGTTCACATAGGACGTTTCTATGGCGGTTCGGAAGTCAGGGTTGAAATCCTTCATCAGATCCTTGCGCCACTTATCCAGATGTGTCCACGAATCGCATGTGTGGCCGTATCCCCTGGGCAATACACCCATAATATTCTTTGTCGTGAGAGTGGTGTACCCGACCTTATGGACATGGGCATGGGCAATATTTATGAACGTTGTGCCTTTTTCAAAGACCGGCTTGTAGGTGCAGATACGGCGCTGCACCATGCCATCCGGGTTTTCGTACCAGAGAAGCTCGGATTTTTTATAATCCTTGAAATACTGGACATGCGCTTCTATAAGCGGCAGGTTGTGACTGTTAAAGAGATCCATGAGGCCGCTTTCGACAAAATGCTTGTGCATCATGGCGCCACGTGCCCCGATGGCAATATTCGTGTTGCCGATATCGCGCAGCCCGTCGGTCATGCCCACGGTAAAATAGGGGTGAACAACGCCGCCGGAATTGTAAACCGGCGGACTCGACCTCAACCCGCTTCCGACCATATTGGGTTTCACAAATGTCCTGCCTCCCGTTTCGGCGCCTTTCCGGAACATCAGTTCGGATACACTCCTTCCGAGACGTTCGAACTGATCGTTACAGGGATTCCACTTACCATCCCAGTTATGACGGTCTTTTACATCGGCATATATGAAAAATACTGCATCGGGGTTTTCAAGAATTTCTTCCCGGAGAACCGGCACGGTATTTCCTTTTTCACCTTTTTTCAGGAGCTTGACGCCTTCCCTGATATTCAGCCCGGTGCTTTCAAGCGGCTGGTCGGGCTCGTACGATACATCCTTTCCTCTGATGAAGACATTCCTCGCAAAGGTTTTCGCAGACATTGCCGCGCCAAGGGCGGTCGTCATAAATGTTCTTCTCTTCATAAATTTAACCTCAATAAATATAAAGCTATGTATGGATTTATAAAATTCGCTACTATTTTAATTACAATGTATAATAAAATAATTCAAAAAGAAATATAATATTGAAACTGATTTAATAGGATTTGAGTATTAAGGTGATGGAAGGAGGAGTACTGATGTTAGTTTATTATGTATCCAACTTATGTGCTTGTAAAAAAATAAATTTCTTCCCGAGAGTTTTTTCGACTTGTTATATTGTTAATTTTTCTACATTGAGGATTTAATTCCTGCATGGCATCTGATTTTGGCCATTATTATCATAATATGAGAACCACCGCAAACGTAAATTGGGATGTTTTAAAGGGGTTGGTTTTTTATTGAATATAATCATTAAATATAATAAATAATTACTTATTAGAGATTTATTTTTTCTTTACATGAAATTCTTTTGTTAATTTTTGTTGACCATTAATATCAATTATTATTTCATATTTCCCTGGATCATTAAGTATTAAATTCGTAATAGATGCTGAAAAACTAAATAATTTAGATTTTACTTCAAAGGGCTCATCCGGCTCAAAAATTTTTTCACCTTTAGGGTCAATAAGAGATACACTGATTTTTTCATTATTGAAATGTTTTGTTTTAAACATAAGAAAAAATGCCAAGCTTCTATTGGTATAAGGAAATACATCTACATAAATTATATCATCTGGATATACCCCAATAAATAACAGCTTTTTTGTATTTTCTTGTCGGATATCATCACAAACGATAAATTTTTCTATCTCGAATTTGTTTGTTTCAGACATTTTGTAAATCCTCAAGTTTAATATCTAAAGCGGTTGATATTCTTTGAACTTTACCGAAAGGAACATTTTTGAGTGAAGATATTCTTTCTAATTTGCTAATATTTGATTGAGGTACATTGAGCATTTTTGCTAAATGATATTGAGTAATTTTTTTACGCAATCTTTGGTATTTTAAAATGTTTATTTCTCCATTCTTAAGCTTTTGTTTTAATTTCTGTTCCCTTGTATAATAAAAATTATCGTGATATTTCTTTAATTCCTCATCAGATAATATCATTTCGTCTAATTGATCTAATGTTACATAACCAGATATTTCTTTAGTTATATTCAAACCGCAGCCAAATGTATGTTCAAAATTAATATTATAATCTTTATCAACAGAATCATACGTAAATAAAACGCAACTAACACCTGTTATTCCTGCAATTATTGATTCCCTTCGGATTTTATTTGCTGTGCTTACCGCCATG
Organism: Candidatus Latescibacter anaerobius SCGC AAA252-E07; assembly: GCA_000403035.1. Classification (GTDB taxonomy): domain Bacteria; phylum Latescibacterota; class Latescibacteria; order Latescibacterales; family Latescibacteraceae; genus Latescibacter; species Latescibacter anaerobius. Next base: position 5,419 of record AQSL01000163.1, read on the forward strand.
ACCATTTTCCTGTTTGTTGATTTTTATTTTTTTTATTTGGTTTTTCAAAGTTAATATAATGATAATAGGCAGATTTTACTTGTTTATCCCAATCGTAGCAATTCCAATCATCCCATGGTCTATCTGTTAAGTGTAAATAGACAATAACCCTTATATTTTTATCAGGAAAGAAAAACAATCTATATTGTTTATCGGAAATTTGCTTGAATTTAATACAGTAAATAATATCCTTTAATATACCGGAATTATAATCTTTTAATAATGATTCAACAGGATAAATTTCAATGTCAGCTATAGATTTATTTTCGTGCAAATATCCTTTAATTTTTAGAGAAAATGTTTTTCTTCTATCCTTATCTTTAATAGAAAGAGAAAATATTTGATCTTCGAGATCGACAGGCAGAACATTGATAACACCAAAAATATACATACCAACCTCTTTTTGCGGACCTCTCAAAAGAGATTGAAGCTTACTTGTAACAGAATAATAAACAGTATAATAATGATGTTGATATTTACTCATAAAATATACCACCAGTGGTATATTGTCAAGTTAAATTTAATTATTAATAAAAATAATATCTTATACACAACAAGTTGTGTATAATAATTTTACTTATATCATATATTGTATATAATAATTGAAACAATTACACTATTAAAGATTATTAATTTTACTTAAATATTTATTAATGGACAAACAATATTATTAAAATTATCCTGAACCATTTTGTATTCCTTTTCCCATTTATATCAACTAATGCTATTTCCTTCAACCCATTCATGTGCATTATATATGTGAAAATGTGTTAATTGGTACATACCCTCCCGTATAAAAAAAGATGGCTGGAGAGTGTATGATTCGAAAACATTTCATGTATTGAACCTGCTTTATTCCGGCGGATTATAAATATCCTTTCCGCAGTGTGGGCAGGTTTTTGGTTCATTATGTTTTTTCTTGATCTTCTCCGCAAAACCCGATGCGAGAATACCGGCAGGCAGAGCAAACATTCCGATTCCCAGAATTGCGATAATCGCACCCAGGAACTTCCCCAGTGGAGTAACAGGATACACATCTCCGTAACCGACAGTTGTTAATGCCGCAACACCCCACCACATTGATGCAGGTATGCTCGAGAAGATTTCCGGCTGGGTTTCATTTTCAACATAATACAGCAAACTCGAGGAAATTACCAGTAAAATGACAACAATGAAGAAAACGATAATCAGTTCTTCCTTTTTTTCTTTCATCACATAGGCAAACTTATTCAACGCCTCATTATACCTCCCGATTTTGAGGAGACGGAATAGACGAAAGAGACGCACAGCCCTTATGAATCTCATATCAAGTTGAAGTATCATCGGTAGATAAAATGGTGCAATAGCGATTAAATCCACGATTGCCATCATAGTTACAGCATATCGGATTCTTCCCCTGATACTACCCCTGAACCGCTCATTAACGGAACAGACCCAGAGTCGCACTCCATATTCAACCGTGAATATCACTACCGAAAGTAATTCAAATGTTTTGAAGAAAAAGTAATAGTGAGCGGCAAACCGTTCAACCGTTTCCAGAATGACCGTTATAACATTAAGGAATATCAAAATCAGAATAAATACATCGAATATTCTGCTGGCGACATCACCCGGAGATGCTACCTCAAAAATTTCATACACCCGTTTTTTTACTTTTTCGTACATTATACTATTTTTCGTACATTATAAATTAATTGAAAAGCCCACTTCCATATTTTAATTAAAATACCGGTAATGTCAAGATTAATATATTCATTATAGCCATTGTTTTTCACCACCGATAGGTAAGAAGTAGTATGCGAAAAAATATATGCTGCACTATTGTAGTAACCTTGAGTTCAGAATTTCAATTCCGGAAAGGGAAAAGCTGTGCTGATGAAAATATTTTGTTGCATAACTTAAAAATGATTTTTATATAGTAATTGTCTCATCAATACAATTTCGATTGAAATTTCCACTGAATGACAACCGAGGTTTTGTATGAGAACAACTATCAGAGTTCTTCAACTGATATTCGCGCTTTTAATCCTTTCCCTCCCGGTGTCTTCCCAGAATATTTACGAACTACGAACATTAACCGACCAGGATTGGTTAGAAATGCCAACAGAGGACCTCTTAAATGCGCTCAATGTATCAAATAACCATGCCAGGAATCAAACCTTTGTCGGAAGTTTCGGTCGAAACTCTGACCTTTATTCGAGGTGGGGATATAATTATTATGAAATGGAAAACCGGTATGAAAATTATGCTTTCAGGGGTTTTGAAAACTATAATATTATCGAGGACCGACGTCAGAAATGGTATTATAACCAATTCGGCGACCGTCTTACGAAAATGACCGCAGGCGGAAGTATCTGGTATGAAAGGATAAACGATGACGGTTCTTCAGCGGCTTACAATCCATCAGGGTATATAAATCAAACTCAGTATGTAGGTGTTGATGGAATCTGGGTTGCGAGAGAATCCACCGATGACTGGGCAATATCCGCGGTGGGCGCCGGCTCCTTACGAACAAAATTAACGCCGCTGACAATGAGTATCCCCAATCTGGAGGGAATGAAGGTTGATTTTCAGTCCGCACATAACAGGGCAAGCATCGTCAATGCAAACCTCGTTACCAGAGGCGACAATGCCTTAATGCTGCGGGGGCTGCAATTCCGGAGGAAGATCGGGGCTTTGACTTTTGGTACGACATACGCCAACATGTATACTATTCAGAGAACCCGTGATAAAGGGACCGACCTCAGAGGTAGTGTATCCGACTACTCTCCGACCCCGATATTTTATGCTATCAGGGTTATCGATGATTCCCCTCAGGATGGCGGCGGACCGATTGTTCATGATGTGAAAATTAAGGTGGATGGCGTTTACCGCCCGGACATTCAACCATTAATCATACTCGATGACCTGAGACGTGAACTCATTACAGCGTGTACAAGTAAGGCCCAGCAGGTTTATCTGGATTACGGTACTACTTTTAGCGGTCAGATAATGTCATTTGACCAGTTGACATCGGAAGAGTATACTCCGAAATATCTCGATTATTTATATATGAATGATTACAATCGCGGCTGGAATACCAACATTCTAACCAAAAATTTCAATATTGAAAATGGGAAAAAATATTATAAGATCATCGATCCTGCCGGCAAACCAATACAGGTTAACGGTAATGAATATGTGGTATATTTATTTGATCTCGGCAGCATAAAAGAGAAAGTCAGCCGTGTCGAGGCGGTCCTCACGGTCGCAAACGACTACCGGATTCAGATTTCCCAGATATATACGAAGAAAGTGGTTGTCGCCCACGATGCTATCGGTGAAAACATGCAGCATTATAAAGCCAGATACTGGCGGACAATGGCGCAGGCGGAGGGTAATATAAAGGACGGTTCTAACCTCCGTACAATATCATTGGATTTCGGGTATGAAGTTGCAAATGTAATGTACGGTTTTGACGCCCACTTTAATTATCTCGGGTTCAGGGTAAACGGGGAAATGGTAACCAATGCTCACTACTACATGTTTTCCGATGGTGTTCCCGGGACAGGATTACCCCCGAATCCTCCCGAGGATATCACTGCCCGTGAGGGACACCGTTCTTCGCAGACCGATCATGCATACTATCTAACCATACAAAAAGACTGGGAGCGCATCGGTTTTGCGGGCGAATATTTCAAAATGGGCAAATTTTACCGTCCGTACATGCACCATTTTGTGCCTTCCGACATTGCGGGAAACGGAATCCACTGCCGTAACGACACGATGAGAATGGCATTAATCGAGGATAATGATGACGATGATCAGTATCCCGACACCCAGTACAGAAGCAGGGCTATGGGTTATCAAATCGCTTCATTGACAGACCCCGATGGTGTTTTTCCCGGAAATGACCTTGATAACGACAGTTTCTCCGACAACGAGAAGAATTTCAATAATATTCCCGATTACGACGAACCTTTTCTTATGTTTGACATTGATCCGGATGATTTTGTTTTCGGCGATGATTTTAATAATAATACAATTCCCGATTTCCGCGAAGATGACATGAAGTATGATACGCCCTATGAACTCGACCGAAAAGGCCATCATATTTATGTAAGATATTCTCCGCAGAAAAACCTTAACCTGATACTCGGTTCCTTCCGTACCAGAGGTGTGGGCATGGACAACCGGACCGATGATGATTATTTCAAGGCAAATCTTAACTATAATGTATTTACTGTTGGTACCATTTATGCCGAATACCGGTACGAAAGAATTAAGGATAATATACAGGACAAGTTTGTTGTCGTTCCTACAAGAACGGTATTTACTCAGATGGCCTGGCATCAATACTCGCGTTATTACAGGGATTTATATTTTGATGAGGTAGAGTACAGAAATTCAAACGTCCAGAAAATATTTCTCGAATCCAGAATCAGGGCATTACCTTCAATAACGCTTGAAAATCATGTAAAATACGAGAGGAACAATCAGCTTGAGGGAACCATGTATGACAATACATTTCAGGCAGAGGATATTGTTTCAACGCTCGCAATGATAAACAAGTTTGTGTACACCAGGCAATGGGGCAACTTTACCTTTTCACCGGGGGTAAAATTCCGGCTCTATAAGAAAAACCGCTCGGAATCACTTAATCCTCTCGACCATTATATGATGCGTATTCCCGTGGTGTATTTAAAATACCGGATTTCACCCAAAACAAATATCACTTTCGGGATGCAGGGATTCAAGGGGTTTGAACTGCTGTACCGGGACTACATACAGAGTCACAACAATTACAGGCAGGTAAACTATATACTGCAGCTTGAAAATAAAACGGACTATTTCGGATTCGATATCTGGGGAGGTTTCGGATTTAAATTAGATCAGATTTCGTACGATGAAGATTATCGCAGGTTCGAGGAATTCAAAAATTCTTCATTCTTTATTCAGATGTGGCTCGGATTTTAAGTTTTTAAAAAATATCATGCTTATCTGGTTTAAACAGCAAACGTGGAGAAATTAACAAAAAGAAAGTTTTTTAAGTGCTTGTTTTTTAATAACTCACCCCCTTGTTCCCCCTCTCTTGAAAATAGAGGGGGATAACCACCCGACACACTTCCCCTTCTCTTTGTAAGAGAGATACTATGGTATAAGAAAAGGAGTGGAAATAGCAATAAAAAGAGGCTACCTTCACAAATAAATGCCGATTTTCGGTAAAATCGTAACCACGTGGTCGCCAAGCGCCACAAATTGTATGAAAGGAAGGCAGCCTCATGAGAAAAATGCAAGAATATATTATTAAATGCAACAAAATTTTTATTGGACTTGAGGACTCGAAGAAGACCTGGAAACTGTGTGTACGGTGTAACCGAATGATAGTACATGAGCCAAGCATGCCGGCGGAGTACGAGGTGTTGCAGGCATATCTGATAAATCGTTACCCTGACTGTGAGATCATGGTGATGTACGAGGCAGGATTCCAGGGATTCTGGCTTCATGATTTGCTTGAGGAGGACGGTATTAACTGTATTGTAACGCCGCCTAACAAGGTAACCCAGGCGAAGGATGAGCGGGTAAAGACTGACAAACGTGATGCCCGGCGTCTGGCACAGACCCTTGAGAACGGTGATTACGTGAGTTGTCACGTTCCCGACCGGGAGCGTCGCGAAGACCGCCAGATCAGCAGGACACTCAGCCAGATACAGAAGGACATTACAGCCACAAAGAACCGTATACGGCGATTTCTGGACTATCATGGTTTGAATAGAGGTTTGCGGACAGGGGCGTGGTATGATAAGGATTACCGAAATCTGCATGACCTCGAATTGTCGCGCTCGCTGAAGGTGAGTCTGAATATGTACCTGCGTCTTTTGGAAGAGCAACTGGCAATTAAGAAGGAACTTTTGGCGGAACTCCGGGCATTGTGTGAAAAAGAACGGTACAAGGTCGGGGTTACGGCGAAGAAAAGTTGCCCGGGAATCGGCTGGCTGACAGCTATACGGCTGACGCTTGAGTGGGGCGATATGAGACGCTTTAGAACAGGCAAGCACATTGCCTCCTATACCGGACTCACAAGCCGTGAGTACTCTACGGGGGAGACAATGAGACGTGGCCGGATAACCGGACAAAGCTCCGAATATGTCCGGTCGTGGCTCATAGAATGCGCGTGGAGAGCAGTTCGGAAAGACCCGGTACTGCTCGATAAATTCAGAGCTGTATGGCGTAATTCCGGAAGTAAGAAAAAAGCTATCGTCGCTGTCGCACGCAAACTGGCCGTCCGTATACGAGTGCTTGAAACCGACAGTCAACCATATTGTATCGGTATCATAGAATAAACCTTTACCTTCAATTCGGAACGAGGTGTATGACGACTGACCCCTGTGCCGATAAGCACGAAAGAGAGAATGTTGACACCGCTTCCGAACTTCCGAATAGTAACTTGTGGGAAAACCACGAATAGCAGGCTGTAAAGGCTTATTATACATATTTAATATACTGTCAATTATTAGGATAACCTTTTTTAACTTTCCCCTTGACTTTTATCATAGCAAGGGGTTAGGGGATGAGTTCCGGTGGTTGTGGTGATGGGAAAATCCAAAATTTGCTAATGTTTAGTTAATATATAAAACGATGGAGCGATAGAGACGCTTTGCGTCGTTTACTGAACGGAAGAAAAGAAATCCATTTTCTGCTGAGCGATGCTGCCTTCCTGGGTTAATGCGAACACAACCATATTCACACCCATCTTGAGTTGGGGTTCATTGTTTACGTTATCAGCCCATTTTTTTGCATAACCCTTATCCGAATAGATTGCTACAAGTCTGTCATCAATGGTTATACCTTCCAGATAATAGACCCGTTTCGACATGGTATAGAGCATGTGAAAATGGTGGTAACCGGCAGCCTGCTCGGAGTTAACGGAAATATCGATTTCCGAACCCTGCGGCGGCCCATCATCAAAATCAAAGAAACAATGATACAGAGGATGAGCATTGGGAATCGGTAAAAATTTTGCATCATTACCGAGCGCATCTCTCAACATTCGCCTCAGCGATGCTTCGGCAGCCCCGAATTCATTCGATGGCTCACCGTTATCCAGTACGGCAAAACCACCTTTCCTGAGGTACTCGCCAAAATTCCTGGCCTCAATTTCAGTCAATTCAAACTGATTGTCAACACAGAGAAACACTAACGGTGTATCGAACAGTTTCCTTGAATCGACAAAAAGATGCTTGTCAACTTTTGACCTGATATTGGTAAAACGGTTCACTGCATCGGAAAGGTGTATAACCGCACGTTTATATGCCGGCTCGAGCTGTGCGCCCCATAAAGTGGCGATATAAATAAATCCCTTCACGCTCTGCTTTTCATTCGGATCCTGGATAACCATCGCCTTATACTGGCCGGTATCAAGGTCATCCAGCGAAATCATTTCCTCTTTCATCGAAATTTGTTTCTCGGGTTCTCTCGTGGCGCTCATTTCAATCTGTATGTTTTCGGGTATGAAAGCAGTGCCGCCGGAATCAATATCCATTTCAGTCGAAAGCTCATATGAAGCCACATTTCCGAGAAGGTTCTGCTGGATGGATTTTGTCTTGATTTCCGCAGTAGGTTTTCTCTGGACGATTTCTTTTTTCTTGTATTCACGTTGTTTGATGCGTTTTTTCTTGAATTCGAAGGGTTTGGTCATTCTCGGACGGCGTATGACGAGTTCCATTGTCGGCGGTTTTACAACTTTCACTTCGGTTCGTTTGAACATAAAATACGAACCTATCGCCGCATGAAAAGACACCGCCACAACAAGCCCGAGGAACAAAAGCTTCTGCGTCTCCCTTTCAAGCTTTTCCATATCAATGAGGTCTGATGCTCCTCTGAATCTTTGAGATACCTGTTTTTCTGCCATTTGAATCACCCGCTTTTATGTATATAACACGGTTTCTATCAAATAGTTATATCTTCTTACTGTCAAATCCCTAAGCACTGTTTCAAATAGTATAATAACCGTACATACGGAATATGTCAATATTCTTTATTCTGCTTATCGAGTTTAAACAGCATCCTTTATTTGCCCCCTTTCCGGGCTTACGCCCGACTTTCCCCCAAAGGGGGCAAGCAACTGATCTTACGGCAGTTATTATCCTGCCCCCTCCGGGGGAAGGATGTCCGCAGGACAGAAAGGGGGCTTTGAAACGGCTTCTTTTTAACAAAGCGGAGTTAACTCGATAAGCGTTTTCTTTATTGAATAGCAGTCAACAGTTTTTTCTGCGCCTTGATGCATGGTTGAATCTCACACCGAATCGGTTACATCAATATCTTCAGGAACATCGGGCGCCAGCTTTTCAAGGAATTTATAGTACTCGGGCATCCATTCATTCGAGGAAATCATCGCGACCTTCCTCAGTTTCTTCAACAGTTTCTTCTCTTCCCCGGACATCTTCGGTTGGTAATACGCCGCCACGTCTTCATACACATGGTCAAGGTTATACATGGCGCCGAGTGTCGTGTCCGGTTTCAATTTCGAGTTTATGACATACCTGAGCATCGCCTGCGGCAGACTTATTTCACCCGTTTCATCGAGTTGTTTTGCCGCATTAATGAGCGGCGTAACAAAATAGTCGGTGCCGAAAGGTTTCATTGTAATCACACCGATGTTCATTTTACGCAGTTTCTTTGCAACCGGGTCGAGATCTCCGGCGAATTTCCCGCTAGATAGCAGGTTATGAAAAAAATTGTAGGGCAAAATCACATAATCGATCGGGACAGTCCCAAGTATCGCATCAAGATGTTCCTTTAAATGTGCTGCCATTCCGACAGCGCGTATGTGTCCCTGTTCCTTGAACTTGAAAAGTTTATCCCAAAATGCCCACCTCGGCTTGTCCTTTGTCCAGTCGTTTAAACGGTACATATCTATGTAATCCCTGCCAAACACCCTGAGCGCTCTTTCAACTTCCTGCTCGCAGGTACGGCCATCATAGGGTTTCATGTTGAGTGATATTACAGCATCGTTAATCATCGGGGCAAGATGTCTCCCCATCGGTTCGTACTGGAAGACATTCCAGTTGCCATTATCATATATGTCGAAAAGTGTGACGCCGAGTTCGAATGCCTCACGGATCATTACCTGACGTTCTTTCTCGTATTTGACAAGATCCTGTGTCATGTGAGCTCCGTATCCGAACTTGGGAACCATTATTCCCGTTTTGCCCAGTTCGCATGTCGGTATTGTCCCGCCGGATGGCTTCGGGTGGGTTACTTCAAAAGAATGGACGGCCATTTCTCTTTTTAGCTCAATCTTCTGACCTCTTATGGATGAACAGCCGACAGCGCCAAGCGACGCAGTACCTATTGCTCCTGTTTTCAGAAAAGTACGTCTTTTCATATGCTTCCTTCCTTTTTTTTTGTTGGATTTCTCCGGTTTGACAAAATTTCATACAAGAGTTTACTTGAAAATTTCATCGGGAATACGGTCCGGCACCTGCTCCGGTGCGCGCCAGTCTTCGGGCAGATTCGAATTTCTTACCATCGTGCCGTTTTTTTCACAGTGCGAGTAGAAACCGGTGAGAAAAGTTTTGATTTTGTCCATGATGAATTCATGGGTCTGCACCATTTTTCACGTCTCGACCATCCGTGCAAACTGAAAAATGCCGGGATAATTATAATTTTTCAACTGCTGATAAACTCCATCAGAGCCGAAAACCGCTCTGTCAATGTGCTCCTGAATTCTGCCGTTGGGTTTCAAAACCATGTACCAGCCAAGCGAATAATTCATCGGCGCCATCTGGATACCGACATAATAATCGGGATGCTCATCCTGACTGCACTGCAAGTTCATGAAAGCAGACTTAAATCCCCACCATGTGTCCGCCATGAGGTTTGCGGCAATAACATTCGGCTGAAGAACCGTATACAGACCGTACAGGGAATGAACACACGCCAGTATTACTCCTGCGGTATTACCGGCACGCCTGCTACCGGAACGCGGAGTGTGTAAACTTTTCCGGTGTCCGATTCTATGTCCTCAAGGCAGGTAACATACATGGTTTTCATGTCAGCTCCGCCAAACGTCAGGTTTGTAACAAACTTCGAGGGCATTTTTATTGAATCTATCTTTACCCCCTCAGGCGATATTCTCCAGAGTTCGCCTTTCGTATGGACTGCAACCCACAGGTTCCCTTTCACATCCAGTTTCATGCCATCCGGGACTGACCTATCGGGCAGTTCATACAACAACTCTTTTTCCCCGGCTGAGCCATCGGGATTCACCGCAAACCGGACAATCCTGGCAGAACCCGTTTCCGAGACATATACATGCGTTTTATCCAGATCGAAAGCAATGCCGTTCGGGTATGAAAGCCCGCCGGCAAATCTCCTGGTTACACCGTCCCTGCCGATAAAGTGAATTCCGCCGATGAGGTTGCTTTTCCCGGAACCCCTGGGATCGGTGAAGTACAATCTTCCCTCGTTATCCCAGGCAAAATCATTCGGCCCCAGAAGCGAATCCCCTTCGCTTACCGCAGTGACAACAGAAAGTTCACCTTTCCTGTCCAGTTTGAGAATCGCTTTCAGACCCGAACTGGCTATGAACAGATTACCAACCCTGTCAAATATCGCTCCGTTATTGAAAGCCCCTATATCAACAACGACTGAGACCTTCCCTTCCGGAGAGACTTTGTGAATCATGGTTGCCCTGAAATTGACAAGGTAGAGATTACCGTCCTTATCCAGCACCGGGCCCTCCGGAAAAGTGAATCCCGTTGCAAGCATCACCGGCTTGGCTATTTCAACTGTCTTTGGATCGCCGATAATTTCTGAAGTGAACATCATCCCTGAAAAAATGAAACCATAGAATATAACTTGAAAACTACATTTGAATTTCATTATAAAAACACCTTTCAACACTACATTCTGATATTTATAAAGTACTTGGGTTATCAAGTTAGCACAGCTTTTTCCGCCACCCCTCTTCCGAACTCATCCCATAATCCCATCTCTTGTCAAGAGAAGGAAAATTTGAGTAGGGTGGTTATCCCCCTCTCTTTCCGAGAGAGGGAAAAACAAGGGGTGAGTTATTAAAAAACAAGTATTTAAACTTTCTTTTTGTTAATTTCTATATATTTTTTTGGTTCAAGATAAGAATAGCGGATTATCTCGAATAATTTTCAATAATAATTTATACAGATTGTTATTCCTATAAAAAAATCTAAATTTACATTCTTTGAGATGCAAATAGAAAGTACTTTTATGTATGCCCCGGAACCTTATCAGTCTTGTTTTCGCAATGACCCAAAAGTTCTCAATACCGTTCATATGATTGGGACCGTAAGCGAATTCGTTCTTTCCGTGCTTGATACGGTGATGCTTTTTGTAACCAGGATCGACCAGGCCATCACAGGTTTTAAATCCATCTGTGTACACGATCGATTTTTCACTGACTTTTTCCCTGATAATGGGCAAAAACTTTGTGGCAGAACAGGTTCTGACGACTTGGGTGTAGACCTTGCCACCTCTTTTTATCAGGCCAAAAACAATATGTTTACCATGAGTTCCAAGTCCCCGGACTCCACGGACGCGCCGGGCACCGAAGTAACTCTCGTCTATTTCGATCTCACCAGTCTCAAGCGGACTTTCTGTTTCACAGAACGCTGCTATTCGCTGGCGAACCGCTTTGAGAATCCTGTTGATTGTCGGATGACTTATACCGATCAGTTGAGCAATTTTTTATTGTATGGATATCAAGAGAATTGTATCGTATAATTGCTCTGAATTGCTTCTCAGAAATTTTGGAA
>AQSL01000164.1 GCA_000403035.1 Candidatus Latescibacter anaerobius SCGC AAA252-E07
TGTATGCATGGGAATCGTATTCACCTTTATTGTAGGTGATATTAATTCATCACACTATTTACTTGAACTCATGACCCTGATGCTTATTGAAATACCGTTGATTGCACTCTATGCACTGCTTGTAAGAAAGTTCCACTGGCCGTTCGGGTTTTTGTTTATTTTTTTAGGTACTTCCGCTTCTTTTGCCATGTTTTTCCCGGGAATATCTTTAACTCCGATCATTTTTCTGAAGATAGGTTTCATGGGAATGCTTTTAGGGGAAAAAAACTGGTTTCAAGGTTCATTTTTCAATAGAATCATTACTGTGTCTATTCCCGGTATTATTTTTGCGATTGTTTTTGGATTCCCGATAGTATTTCATGGTGTTTCTTCCGATATACTGGAGGAAATAAGAAAAGATTCACTGGAAATCTATCAGGCCTTTATGTCGGAAGATGATGCGTTGAATGCGGTTACCAACGCTATGATTTTTTTTAAGGGAATTTTCAGGATCGGATTTGCCTTTTATTTTTTATTTGCGTTCATACTTTCATGGTTCTCCTTTTATTTCGCGGGATGGTTAATGGAGAGATTTCATGAAACTATCGAATATGTTCCGCCGGTATATTCTTTTAAATTACCGTTCCATATTGTCTGGCTGTTGATCGCGGGGAGTGCATTCTGGTTGAGCGGTTATGAACTTGTTACCCCGGTTGCGTCGAATATCCTCGCCATCATGGCAGGTTTGTACGGGATACAAGGATTAGCGATTGTTACCTATCATATAAACGGAATTTCAATGGGGCGCTTGCCCAAAATCCTTTTTTGGGTTATATTCTTTTTAACGATTGGTTTTACCGGAGTATTTTTGATTTGTACCGGAATAATCGATAACTTTTTTAATTTAAGATCAATAAAGTATCATAAGGAGATCGAAGAAGAAGGAAGTAACGATGAAAGTGATTCTTAGAGAAGATGTGAAAAGCAAAGGTTCGGCAGGTGAAATAATTGATGTGAAAACCGGTTATGGACGTAATTATCTCATTCCACAGGGCCTTGCATATATGGCTACAGAGTCCAATATTAAAATCTACGGCCGTGAAAAAATTCAGAAAGTGAAGAAACTCGAACAGATTAAGACCGAAGCGGAAAAAACAAAAGCCGAACTTGAAAAAATATCCCTGACCGCTGTTGTTAAGGTTGATGATGAAGGAAAATTATACGGTTCGGTAACCAGTCATACTATTTCCGAGCTTCTCAAAGAAAAGGGGTATGATTATAATCACCGTAAGATTATGATTGATGAAGCTATAAAAGAGCTCGGTGTTTACGAGGCCAGGGTTGAACTTGTTCATGGCGTTGAAGCGACTGTCAAGGTTTGGGTCGTTAAAGAATAACAAAATATGGTTTTTTAATATTTTATCTGAAACGAAAGTAAGAATACAAAGTTTAAATACATTGTTTACACGTTGAAATAATGTATATTCCATAATGTTATGGATTTTTTCGGAACATGAAGGTCTAATTATAAGAACGGATCAATTCTCATGATTGAAGTTTTTGTTTCAGGGCTTGCGTTTGATACACTTTATAAACAACCGGTTGTTCTTTTAAAAGAAATCGAGGGTCAACGGATTCTTCCTATATGGATAGGTCCGAATGAAGCTGCTGTAATTGCACTTGAGCTATCCGGAGTGTCTTATAAAAGGCCGTTGACTCATGATCTTATGAAATCAGTACTAAACGGCTTCAATGCCCGGCTGCAAAAAATTGTCGTGAGTTCTTTGAAAGAAAATACCTATTATGCTAAGTTTTATATACAGGCTGATAAAAGCTCAATCATTGAAATTGATGCGAGGCCTTCCGACTCTGTTGCAATGGCCCTGAAAATGCAGGCGCCTATTTTTATTTCCGAAGAACTTAATAATTCATTAATTGATCTTATACCAGCTTCCGATGATGAACCAGAAGATGATGATACTGATGTGGATCCAATGGATTTGAAAAGTCGTCTCAGAAACATCAAACCGGAAGATTTCGGGAATTACAATCTGTAATTGTTATACGGCATGCATACCTCCAATAAAACATATATTGTTTGTTTCTTTTTTATTTCATTCTTTTTTCTATCTGTTTATGCCGGTGAAGTATATGCCCAGGGTGGAGATGCTGAAGCTCTTTTCAGGAGGGGTTTGGTACTTTTTAAACAGGGTAAATATGTTTCGGCAGGTTTGGATTTTAAAGAGATTGTGAATAATCATGGTTCCACTTTATGGGCATATCCAGCACACATGATGATTGCAAAAACATATTTTAATCTCGGAGATTTCAAACTGGCGGAATCAACCGCTGTTGACCTCCGAAACCGACACCCCAAAGGCCTTTATGCGGAATGGAGTCATTATTTTACCGCAGCATGCAAATTCAAAACCGGCGAAGTGAATCAGGCAGCTTCTATCCTTGCCGAACTTGTTCAAGAGACGAAAGATAAAGAACTTAAATCGCGTTCTCTCAGTGCTCTTAAAGCATCTATTTCTCCTGTCATCGAACATGAAATATTTTTAAAAATACTTGAAGATCATGAAATAAAACAGTCCGAGCTCGATGAGGTAAAACCGTTTGATTCTTCCGTCTCTCATGCGAAAAGTGATGATTTATACCTCGATTCATCCCCGTTCAAGAGAACAAGAGTTTGGGAAACGGACTCACATTTCAAGATCGGGCTTTTGTCTCCTTTAACGGGAATAAATTCGGATCTTGGCATACAACTTCTCAAAGGAGTTCGGACTGCCTTAGAAAGCAATACACTTGCAAAAGAATTACCTGTGGAACTGATCGTGGAAGATACCGAATCAGACCCTGTAACCGCTGTGTTGAAGACACGGAAATTGATAGAAGCGGGAGTAGTCGTTATTATCGGACCGGTTTTAAGTGAGTCAACGATTGCGGCTGCTACAGAATCTCAGGTATACGGGATTCCTTTCCTTGCCCCGACGGCGACCAATAATGGTCTGACCCGTTTGGGGAAATATGTTTTTCAGTTGAACTTCAATCCTGGTATTCAAGCCAGGGCTTTGGCGGATTATGCCATTAATACTCTGGATTTTTCAAATTTTGCCGTTATTGCGAGTAACGATATATGGGGAATAACTGTTGCTGATACTTTTTCCAGAGAAATGGAAAAACAGGGTGCGGTGAGCATATGGACAGAAAGTTTAAACCCGGATATCTCGATGACCAATCATGAAATTCTTATGAATATCAGGGAACACGCTCCTGAATCCGAGTCGAGCATGGACAGTTTAGTTGTAATTTATCATGGGAATGCTTTCCCGGATACACTTATTCTTGAAAAAAATCCCTTTCTGCGCGGGGAAAGAAAACTGGGACCTGTTGATTCTATTAACTGTATTCTCGTTTCGGCAACTTCGGAAGATGCCATTCAGATATCGAGCCAGATAATGGAATACAATATCAGTACGGTAATTCTGGGTGATTACGGCTGGTGGAGTAATGAAAATGCATTTGAGGGCAGCGAGAGATATATTGAGGGAGCTTATGTCATTGCGCCTGCAGGCGAACTCTCAGGCGGATTGGGATTATCATATTTTAATGAAGTTTCAAGACCTCCCGAAACTCGTGACATACCTCTTATGAAAGGGGCCGATGCCCTGAATCTCATTCTGTACTGTATTGAAAGAGGAGCCAGTGATCCGGATGAGCTTGTCGGATTACTTGAGTCAGTAAAAGATTTTCAGGGAGTAGCTTCCCGAATTACTATTGACCCGGAAAATCATACAAATACTGCCGTTGAAATCATCCGTGTTGAGGATGGCAGGTATGTTCCTTCTGATACAGCAAGGAATGATTCGATGTACCGAAACAAAAATAGCTATGCCGAAGGTTCTCCTGAAATAATCGAAAACATTATTCCAACCGGCCCATGAAACGTACTTGCCTTTCCGTTCTCGCGGTAATTTTATACATCCTGCTTTTCTTGTTTCCTCACACAGTATTTTCCGATATTACTGATGGTTTTCTTGACAATGAAATCAATTTTGAAGAAATGTATTCCGATCTTCCACTCAATTTCAGCCTTGAAAAAGCAACCGTATCCGAGCTTGGCAATCTCCCGTATTTTACTCTTGAATCGGCACGTTCTGTTGTGAGTTTTCGCGATTTCCTCAGAATCGGCGATTCTCTGAGCGCCAATCTTGATACTATTCCGGGTTTGTCCTCCGTTCAACGAGCAATTCTCGATCACATTTCACAGATGAACAAAGCGCATTTTTTTTCAGGTTTTTCAGGTTCTATGCGCACAGGTTATGCAGGCAAACCCGGAGAAGAGGAATTTTCAAATGGTATATGATGATGCTTCGCTTTTGATCCCCTGATCACGAATATAGTCTGGATGGATGCCGTCGAATACAACCGTCATATACCGTAAAACATTCTCGTTTAAACCCATTTCACGTTCAAACGTTTTTACACTAGAAGGATCGGAAGTATGATAGAATATTACATAGTATCCCTGGGATTTCTTGTTAATTTCATAAGCAAGGGTTCTCAATCCCCACCGTACAATTTGATCGATTTTGCCGCCGAGTTTTTCAAGAGAATTACTGAATTTCTCGATGATTGACTCACGTTCATCAACCCCAAGCGAACTGTCAATAATAAACGTAGTGTCGTATTTTTTCATTGATACCTCCCTCTGGACTCCGGCCCGGTGCATTTCCAGGATGGATTGTACCGGGCAGGGATAATTGTTGAAAGAATTATTGTTATTATAATTTGTTGCTACTTTCCAAGAGAAACGAGTAATGGAGCAATAACCAGGGCAACAACACTCATAAGCTTAATGAGAATATTCATGGAAGGTCCGCTCGTATCCTTGAAAGGATCACCGATGGTATCTCCCACAACTGCTGCCTTGTGAGCATCCGAACCCTTTCCTCCAAGGGCTCCTGATTCAATATATTTTTTTGCATTGTCCCAGGCTCCGCCGGCATTTGCCATGAAAAGCGCCATAAGAATTCCTGTTAGAGTTGCACCGACAAGGACTCCGCCGAGCGCTTCGCTTCCAAGCGTAAGACCTACAATAATTGGCACCAGTACCGCTACAAGACCGGGAATAATCATCTCCTTAAGAGCCGCCGTATTCGATATTTGCACGCACCGTGCCGTATCAGGTTTGGTAGTGCCTTCCATAATTCCTGGAATTTCACGGAATTGTCTCCGTACTTCCTCAACCATTTGGAATGCAGCTTTACCGACCGAGCTCATTGTACTTGCCGCTACAAAGAACGGTATACAGCCGCCGATTAAAATTCCGATAACAACGTTGCTGCTGATAAGATTTATCATGCCGATATTTGCTGCGGAAGCATAAGCGGAAAATAGTGCCAGAGCAGTGAGCGCCGCCGAACCGATAGCGAATCCTTTCCCGATAGCCGCAGTAGTGTTTCCGAGTGCATCGAGTTTGTCGGTTATAGCGCGTGTTTCGGGCCCAAGACCACTCATTTCAGATATTCCTCCGGCATTATCGGCAATAGGACCATATGCATCAACAGTCATGGTAACACCAACAGTGGCAAGCATACCCACTGCAGCCATCCCGATACCATACAGACCCGAGGATGAGTATGCCACATAAATTGCGACACAGATAACAAGTACCGGTGCTACCGTTGATTCCATACCGATAGCAAGGCCGGTTATCACATTTGTTGCAGGGCCTGTTTTTGAGGCATCGGCAATCTTATAAATGGGTTTTGATCCTGTATAGTATTCGGTAATGAGACCGATAACAATACCCGAAATAGTACCGGCAAGAACAGCCCAGAAAGGCCCGGTTACTCCGGTCATACTCGAAATAACAAAATAAGAGGCGACAAGAAACAAACCTGCCCCGATGAAAGTAGAATACCTGAGAGCACTGCCCGGATCGATACTTTTCAGTAATAGGATAGAGAGAACACCAACAAACGAAGCTACCAGTCCGATCATAACGATAACAATCGGAAGCTGCATGAAAACAATTCGTGCATTTGAAATAATATCACCATAATACATCGAGGCTGTCGCAGTTGCCGCGATAGCAAGAGTTGCAATCATCGAGCCTACATAAGATTCGAATATGTCGGCACCGAGTCCCGCAATATCTCCGACATTATCACCGACATTATCGGCAATAGTTGCCGGATTTCTCGGATCGTCCTCAGGAATACCGGCTTCGACTTTCCCTACAAGATCTGCGCCAACATCAGCGGCCTTCGTGTAAATACCTCCGCCGATCCTTGCAAAAAGAGCAATCGAGGAAGCGCCCATTGCAAAGCCGGTGATGATTGAAGCTTCTCCCGGTAAGCTGAAAATATTCAAAAATATCGAAACTCCGAAAAGACCAAGGCTGGCAACCGCAAGCCCCATAACAGAACCGCCAAAATAGGCTATGGAAAGCGCCTTGCCCTGCCCGAACTGATTTGCTGCCCATGCTGTCCTGACATTTGCACGTGTTGCGGACTTCATACCTGTAAAACCAGCTATAACCGAACAGAAGGCACCGGATGCAAATGCAATTGCCGTTTTCAAACCGTTTTCAGGCAGACCAAAGGTCAATGCAAGGAATATAATAATTATGAAAACGGCAAGGACAGAGTACTCCTGTCTCAAAAATGTCATCGCCCCTTCATGAATCTGGTCTGAGATGTTTTTCATCACAACTGTTCCAAAGGGTTGTTTCTTAACCCATACGTACATACTGATTACAATTATAAAACCAATAAAACCCAGAATAGGAGCGAACTGAATAGTCATATAGCATCTCCCTGAAATGTTTTGTTTTTGTAAGTATTTATTTTTTTAAATTTTATTCTGAGCGCTTTCATAACCGCCAGTTATCCAATCCTCAACAACTTCAGATGCCTGTAAAAGCGATTTATTGAGCAGTTCCAATTCTTCCACCTGAAATGAACTCAAAACATAATGCACTATTTCACTGCCCTCAGGTCTGGGGCCCACACCGATCTTAAGTCTCGCAAACTCATTAGTTCCCAGATGAGTAATAACGCTCTTCAGACCGTTATGTCCGCCAGCGGATCCTTTCTTACGTAACCTTATTGAACCTACATCAAGATCAACATCATCAACAATGACCAGGAGCTCAGAATGCTTTTTAATAATTCCTCGTGTGATAAGGCTTGCAAAAGCTTTGCCTGATTCATTCATGTATGTGGTGGGTTTAACAAGGAGAAAACGTTTCCCGGATAATTCACCTTCAATAGATGTAAAAGGACCGGATGTTTTTTTGAATGTGCTTCTGGAACCGAAAAAAGTTCTTATACTGTCCAAACCACTTTTCTTAAGTACTATTCCTTTTATATAGTTACCCTCAAAAATCCCATCAAGCAACATGAATCCTGCATTATGCCTTGTTTTACGGTAAGCAGGACCTGGATTACCCATCCCGACAATGGTGAGCACAAACTCATTCCCCCTCTTCTTCTTTCTGGCCAATGACTTCGGGTTCTTCACCTTCTTCGGCTTCTTCTCCCTCAAGAACTTCTTCTAATTCCTCTTCAAGGACAATCTTAGGCGCAATTACATGTACAACGTTATTATCAGGATCCGAAATAAATTCAAAATTTTTCTTTTCGATGTCTCTCACATGAATTATATCGCCAATACATAAAGGACTGACATCAAGTTTGATATTTTCGGGAATATCCGCTGGAAAACAAAGGATTTCGAGTGCATGCATGGCCTGATCGATCATACCGCCCTCGTTTTTTACTCCTTCCGGAATACCCTCCAGATAAATCGGCACCGTTACATGAATTTTTTCTTTCAGTGAAATGTGCTTAAAATCAATATGTATTATGTTACCTGAAAGGGGTTCACTTTGAATTTCATAAATAAATGCCTTTATTTTCTTTTTCCCGCCTTCAGGTACTATATTGACCACCGCGTTCCTGCCAAAAGAATGAAGAAGATTAAAAAGCTCTTTATAATCTATTGTCAACAGGAACGGTTCCTTGCCAGGTCCATAGAGAACCCCGGGCACAAAACCTTCGTTTTGCATATGTTTTGCGGCCTGTTTCCCCTTCTTTTCCCTGATCTGAACCTGTAAAGTTGCTTCTGCCATTATGCCTCCAGTGTTCTGAGTATCTTTCCATACTTCAATTGCATTGCTTAACTATTGGCTGGGGCGGGAGGATTCGAACCTCCGAATGCGGGCACCAAAAACCCGTGACTTACCGCTTGTCGACGCCCCACCAGCCGGATTTGAAAAACAAACACTAAAAATACACTAAAAATAGTACAAAGTCAAATGAAAATCTGATTACCTTAATTGTTCTTTTACGAGTCAATAAAAAAAGCGGGCGCCCCATATGACCGGGATTCCCGCTTAATTTTTTTACGGACGAACTGATTACTTAACAAGAAGCATCTTGCCTTTCTTTTCAAATCCTTCCGCCGCGAACCGGTAGAAATACATCCCCGATGCAAGGTTCGAGCCTTCGAATGTCACCGAATGTGTACCGGCGCTCATGTGACCGTCAACAAGAGTGGCGACCTTCTGGCCGGTAATAGAATAGACAAATAACATTACTCTCGATGGCTCGACGATCCGATAGGTGATCGTCGTCACCGGATTGAACGGATTGGGATACGAGAAAATTCTTGTAGAAAATATTATCGGTTTATCTGACTCGACATTGGTAATGTCAAGTGAAGAAGAGCTTATTCTCAATAGACCTCCATTGGTTTCGCTCCCAACATTAAATCCTATCCATACCATTCCGTCAGGTGTGATAGCCATAGTATTAGAAAATGGCCACTTAAGTTCTTCGAAAAGCACGGAAGATATCTCACTCATATTATATTCATACCATTGGTTGTTTTTTAATTTTGCGAGTCTGTTATGATTTAAAATACCTAAAAAACCTCGCCAAATATACCCGTCAGATCCATAACTCAGCATCCCAACGGACGAACCGGATAATAATAATGACCAAGAATCATTTGAAAACTTATATAAATCATCATTACAATTGGCATACATATCTCCACTTTCAGGATCCTGTATTATCCATTGCACATCTGTCCACCCCAAATCTGAAATCGGCAAGCCATTCCAATCAGAATAATGATAAAAATTAACACCATCGAAGTAGGATATCCCTTTAGGGCAGTTGTCACCCGTATCTCCAACACAATCTATTTGATCAAAAGAATTATTATATACAATCCATACCCCACCTTCCATAGTTGCTGTAATTCGACCAATATATTTTTGGAGCAATCCTTCTCGATACGTTAATATTTCATTTCCATCAAATTTTGCAGGATAATAGTATCCCGTTTCATATAATACAAGCCATAAAGTGTTGTCCGGCCCCGCGGATATTTCTTGAATGCTATTCGGAATTTCCATGTCCTTCGAATAATATGTCCATTCAATACCATTAAAACAGGAAATATTTCCTCCATCTGCAAACCACAAAAGACCATCAGGAGATGCAGAAACCAATGACGCGCCACCAGAAATTTCGGTAAAATTTTCCCAGTTGGATCCGTTATAGCGGAAAACAAGACCGCCTGAGCACACCCAGAGAAAGCCGTCTTTATCGACAGCCAATGATTGACGACTGCTAAACAGTGGATGCCCCAAAATTTCTTTATACAATTCATATTCGGCGCAATCCGCAGAAAAAACGGGGAAAACTAGTAATAATACTATACAAAGTAAAACAACTCTCATTAATGATATTCCTCCGGTTATAAACCATGTCCAACCTTTTCGATATATTATTATTTCACGAAAGGTAGGCACAAATCAGTATCACGTCAAATCATTTCTGGGCCCCCTTTCCATACAGTATGTGTCGATAATTATTTCATCTGAAAAGCTTTTTTCATAACAAAAGAGTAAGCTTATTATTAATAAACAAATTGATCTGTACATGATAATCTCCTATAAATTATTTTTCCCAAAATCATTTACTGGTATTTCTTCAAATAGACCCTGTTTATCTTTTTTTACACACAACAACGGCTCTATGCATCCTCGTTTCCGCAGTAAATACCACTTAAAAAGCGGTGGATACGCCATTCCTTCTATTTTAATATCCCATGACTGGTTGATATATCGCCAGATTAATCCAAGGGTTTCGACATCCTCACAAAAGCAAAACCATGAATCATCTGTCTTAATACCATATTCAGGATGTGTTTCATCAAGCCACTGCACTATCTCTGCGGACAGTATTTTATTGAATCCTATATGACGAATAAATGGATCTGGGAGATCAGTAATGATTATTTGAACTGTTTTTGTATCTATGATCCCCGCATGCTGGTATATAATGCTTATCCAATATTCGCCGGGGGTCGCAGTTGTGTTCGGATAAACTTCGATTTCTTCGACCATTTTATCCATTGAGAGTACTGATTTATCGGGAATGAGTGTAATATTTTCATCAGTTCCAAACAAGAGATCAACATCTCCGGCGAAATCCGTATTTGGTTCCAGCGAAATAAGTACCAGCCCACCACCGGCGGGGTAGCTTTTAAACTGAAGCGGCGAAATTGAAATCTCAAAAGAACCTTTATCCTCTATCTTTTTTGAATCGTTACCAAGTACGCAACCTATTAAAAATATTACAATCAAGAAATAGCAGATGACAGAAAAAATACTTTTCATTATTTTTTCTCCTTAAATAACTTTCCCAACTTTCATACATCAATCTCTCAAGAAAGTTAAGCACAAAAAATATTTCGTCAAGTCATTTCTGGGCCCCCTTTCCATACAGTATGAACATGATTTCAATTAAGACAGTACAATATGTATATTAAAGGTTCTTTTGTATACATATATATGACAAATATACTGCTGCTTATTTGTCAAGTTTTTTTTTAAATTTTTTCTTTTTTTATCTGCGACGATTGTATATTATTGTATTGACAGATGTTTTGACAAAACATAACAGGCCCTCATATAAAAACCGGCCAATCATAATTTAAACATGGAAAAAAAATGAAATCGCAAACAATTGTTCCTGTGGTACTATTTGCGTTAAAGTGTTTAACCGGAACACCCTCTGGTGCGGAAACCGTTCTCGAACCGTTCACGTACAGCCAGAATTTCGAAACCCGCGAGCTTTCGGCATGGGCATCCTACCCTATCTGGCAGGATGCCGCATACGATGAAAAGATGCGTGTTAACACCATTGTTCCGGGCGACCCGAATATTTCCCTGGAACAGATGGTTATTCCCTATTCGAATGTGGATAACTATGCGGGCGCACAGAAAAAACTGGATATGTACCTTGTTCCCGGATCGACCATCTCTCTCAGATATTACCTGAAAACACAGTTGCACGTTGCATTTTTCAAGGTGCGCCTTGCAGCCGGACCTGATGGAAAAGTTGATTATACCGTGCCGGGTCCCCCGACAAACAGATGGGTATGGCTTACGGTACAGTACACCGATTTCATCAGGGAAAATCCCCGTCTCAAGGGCAAAAACATAAAGGTGAACGCCCTTGCGGTACTGGCAAAATTCCCGGATGCCGATCCTTCCATGTGTCTCTACCTCGGTCTCGATGATATTGTTTTCGATGGCGCACGGGCAATGCATTTCCAGTTTTACGAGCCGGAAATGTACAAGCTTTCAGAATGGAAACCCTATATTCCGAACATACATTATCAAAAGAATGATTCGTTCACGCTCTCCGGGCAATGGCCTCTGAACGCCGACAACGTTTCCCTTGAAATCGCATATTTTACCGATCCATCGAAAACTGTTTTCAAAAGCAACCTGAAGAAGAAAAATGACACCTGGTCTTTGAATAAACTCACACTTGCTTTCCCGGAAGGGCTTTACCATGGGACCCTCACCGCATATAAAAGCAAAAAGAAACTGTCGGATACCGGGTTTACCCTCTACATCGCCCCCAAACATATCGGAGGCAATCATCCCCGCCTCTGGTTCGACAGCAGCGGTGAAAAAAGAATTAAAAGCCGCCTCTCCGATGAACGGTTCAGGGAGGTAAAAGACCATATTCTGTCGAACGCAGAAAAATCAAGAAAAGACTATCCGGTTGAGGATATTGTGTACGATATCGACCAGTTCCCGGAAGAGGAATGGATACCGACACTGACTCCATGGTTTAACCGTATCAGGGGTTGGGGCGGGAGTATCTACAACAATGCTCTCGCTTATAAGCTTTTGGATGATACAGAAGCAGGCATCTATGCGAAAGACATATTCCTGAAAATATGCACATTCCCGACATGGCTTCATCCCTGGATGCATAAACGCGGCAGGCACATCTACTATCCGATAGGCGAATTGGGCATGGAACTCGCCATAGGATATGACCTGCTCTATAGTCTTTTCGATGAAAACGAGCATACTGTTCTACAAAACGCACTGATGAAACAGATTATTCAGGGTGCCCATAAAGGGTATGTCGAAGATGACCTTGTCACCTGCAACACATCGAACTGGGTTGCCCATATCACCGGCGGCTCGCTTATGTGCCAGGGAGTACTGTACGGCGATAAACATGATTTCGGATGTATGGAGCCGTATTTTACCGGAATAATACTCAAGAACTATGATTTGATTCAGAAGGTTATCGACAGTGACGGCGCATACGGGGAAGGATATGGCTACTATAATTTTTCGATGCTCTCCTGGTCAAAAAGTCTGCCGGCGGTCGAACATGTTTTTAACGTTGATTTATCCGGCAAAATTGATAAATCCTATCGTGAATTACTATGGGCTGGAGTAGTCAAAGAGAAAAATTACTTTTATTTCGGCGACACAGGCGGAAATTTAGGACCGCTGACCAACTGGGCATGGCTGCTTGACAAATACAAAGACCCGCGCCTGGGATGGTTGTACAATCATCTCAAGAACGGAGAAACCTTCATGGATGTGCTCTATGAAACCAGAGATGTGCCGAAACAGGATCCTTTCGATGAAAAACCGGTCACGTTTTTCAGAAATATCGGTACAACCGTTTTCAAAAGCGGGTGGGACAGTGATGATTTCGTGTTCGTTATGCGGACAGGACCGTTCATAAATCACCAGCACCTTGACCAGGGTTCGTTCTGGTTGCGAGACAGGGGCAGCACATTCATCGAAGAGCGCCACGGCTCGACCTATTACATGCAGAAACTGTATCAGTCCCATTACATACAGCCGATAGCTCACTCGACTATCTTACTCGATAACAATTATCAGAGCCAGCGCACGGGTGACCCGCTTGTGTTTGCCCAAGGATTTGAGGATTATGCGTTTCTTGAACAGTTTCTCGATGGTGAAAACGCCGCATTCAGTTCCGGAAACATCGGAAGACTGTACTGGGGAAACGTAAAGGAAATGACGCGCAACGTGCTCTACCTGAAACCGCGAACTCTCCTGATGGTGGATGTGATAATCCCGGCAGACCGTGATGTTGAAGCGAAGCTCCTCTATCAGACACACTATCTCAATGACATAACTGCATGTGACACTCTTTCAACCATTCAAAAGGACGGAAACATACTGCATATACTGCATGTTTATCCGGAACATATCGATGTAAAAGCCGAGGAAATGCCCCATTTTTATTATACACTCCTGAACGAAAAACAACTGAAGAAAGAAGGATTTTTAAGCGTTTCCGCAAAAACAACCGGCAATCCGCTTGTTATGGCGAATATCTTAACGACCGTCACCGGTGAAAAGCCAGCTCTTTCCGCGGATACACATGACGGTTTTGTGAAGGGTGCTATCAACGGCAAACCGTATGTTTTTTCTACAAAACCCGGATTTGTGTACGATGCCGGTGATTGTATTACTGATGCACTTGCTGTTACATGGGATGGATCAAGGTTTTTTGCCGCAAAATGTACATCGTTTGAAAAACCCGGCTCATTTTCTCTATATTCAAATAAAGCAATTACCTGCGAAATATCGAGGAATCAAATACATTACTATCATAGCGAAGAAGATGAAGTAGTATTCATTGATGACAGAGGGAAAAAATATACCCGTACTTTACCAGCCGGTGAAGGAACGGAAACATTTTAAGAGGGCGGTAAAAAAGTATTTTCACGCGCCCCGGCTTGTAATATATGACTGT
The DNA here is from genome assembly GCA_000403035.1 of Candidatus Latescibacter anaerobius SCGC AAA252-E07. Lineage (GTDB taxonomy): Bacteria > Latescibacterota > Latescibacteria > Latescibacterales > Latescibacteraceae > Latescibacter > Latescibacter anaerobius. Next base: position 14,118 of record AQSL01000164.1, read on the forward strand.
GTTGCTGTCAAGGGCAAGACAAGCCGGCCATACATAAAAATTGTTATTTATTATTGACTTACCCCTTGTAATATATTCTCTTTATTCATGCTAATTATACTTTATTGGCCGGCCCTTGACAGCTTAAATTCTGACCCTGATAGTTTTTCACAACGCTTTTAAAAGATATAGAATGTATCAGGAATCCTGAATAAGAATCTCTATTATCCGTAAGCATCCTTGATTCATACTATATGAACACGCACATGCATGGAACAGCCGATGTTGAAAGAGCAATTCAGTCTCAAAGACAAGAAAGGGATTATTACCGGGGCTTCACGCGGTCTCGGCAGAGGCATGGCGGAAGGACTCGCAGAAATGGGCGCCGAGCTTGTGATAGCTGCACGTGATATGAAACAACTAAAAAAAGCTGCCCGGGAACTGCAGGTTCATGGAGTCAAAGTTGTACCGGTAAAAACCGATGTCGGGAAAGTTGATGATTTAAAACGCCTTGTTGAAACAACATGCACTGAACTGGGCGATATTGATTTCGTCTTCTGTAATGCGGGTATCATTCGACGCGGCGTTTCCCATGAACATTCAGTTGAAGATTTTGATGAGATGTACCGTGTGAATGTGCGCGGTGTTTTTGTTCTTGCGCAGCTTGCCGCCCGGGTAATGATTGAACGCAGTCATGGCGGTTCAATTGTGATAACCGATTCGGTGGTATCCTCCCATGGAAGTCTTAACGTCCCCGGTTATGTGTCCTCAAAGGGCGCCCTTAACTCGCTCATCAGAGCGCTTGCGAACGACTGGGGACCTTATAACATACGTGTCAACGGTATTGCGCCCGGTTTTTGCGAAACCAAGATGACCGAGGGTATCCGTAATAATCCCGAACGTTATAAGTATCTTACTGCCAGAATGGCGCTCAAACGATGGGGAAAACCTGAGGATTTTGCCGGTGCAGCAGTCTATCTTGCCAGCAATGCCTCAAACTATGTAACCGGAACCACACTTCATATCGATGGAGGTTTTCTATCGATGTAAGTTTTTTTTAGAAATGTGATAAATACAAAAACCTGTATTCTTAAGAGGGCGGTGAAGAAATCCTTTTTCACGCACCCTGTAATGAAATATATATCGTTTGTAGCTGTCAAGGGCATGTAAATCAAGGCTTCGCTCTGACCCTTGACAGCTTGAATCATGAAACTGATAGTTTTTCACCAGAATTTTAAATAACGTTAAAAAAAAAGGGTGATTGAATGAACTCACCATCATTTTCTTAGCCATATCGTCCGGACATTTCCTCCAGACCCGTTTTCATTATCACACACCACGGCGGACAGTTTTTATCCACAATATAAATCCGATAACAAACATAATTCCTCCGGCCAGAACATCGAGAACCAGGGCTTTCGTGTCCCCGGAGAATTTCATCACTATTCCCAGAAATGCGAGAATGAAACCCAGAATCATCACTGCAATACCGACTGCATAAAACGGCGACTGTCGTCCTCCCAGTGTTTTTTCAACTTTCGGTTCGGTGGGAATATCCATCTGTTTGAAGAATTCCTTTACGCGTACCTTCTCTTTTTCCGGCGATAAAAATAAGGAGGAACCGATCCACATTCCAAGAATGGTAACGATAACATTGACGCCTATTGATAAGGAATTATACCCCTGTTTCAGCCAGTATGCAAGCGTTGCATCAACCTCCACACGATCACTATAAACACCGAGGAGAATCATATTAATAATCACGAGGCCCACACCGGAAAGCGTACCGCACAGTACTCCGGTTATTGCGCCGCGGGAATTAAGTTTTTTAATAATCAGCCCGCCGAGAAGCGGAAGCATTACAGCCGGACCGAGCGCTCCAGTGGCTTTATTCATGATGTCATACAGGTTCAATCCCCTGATATAGTTTATCCCGATGGCGCAGAAAATGGTTATCAAACCGATAATTGCGGTATTAATCCGTCCCCACTTTATGAACGTCTTTTCATCGGCATCCGGTCTGATAACTTTCCCGTAAAAGTCCTTGGTCAGAACACCTGACATAACATTGTAATCGCTTCCGAGCGTGGACAATGTGGCGCTGAACATGCCTGCAACCATGAGTCCCATAATTCCCGGAGGCAGTATCTTAAGGGACAGCGCAACATAGGCGTATTTACTGCCATCCTCGGTAGCGCCCAGTTCCGGCAGTAATATTCGTGCTGCCATGGCGGGCAGGAAAAATATCACGAAACCTACCGATGAAAGTCCCACCATGGTGAGCGCAACTTTTTTGGCATCCGATTCGGTTGCCACACAATTGTATTTCTGTACGAGCGCCCATGTTGCGTTGTAACTTATGCCAATCAGCACTGCAAACATAACCCAGTCAAACGCGCCGTACGGAGGGGAAAGAAGACGAAAAAAACCTTCCGGGGTTTTTGCGATAAGTCCTCCGAATCCGCCTACTGCATAAATTGAAAGCGGAAACAAAATAAGAACCGCAAGACTCAGGACGGTGAATTGTATGAAATCCGTTACCAGAACTGCCCACTGCCCGCCGAGCAATGTGTAAAGTATCATTATAATACCGACAAAAACGATGCATACTTCAAGGGTGAACCAGCTCTGTCCGATCGCCATAACCAGGAAAATAGCAGTGGAATAAACTCTCAGGGCATTATCGATAAACCTGAGCGGAATTCCGGTCCAGACGAACAACTGGTGTACAAATCTGTTATAGCGCTGTCCTATGAATCCGAGAGGTGTCATTACTCGTGCGCGCCGCCACTTCGCAGAAAAAAAGAAGGCCGCTATGAGCATAGCCGGGACTACCACCCAGCATAAAGTTACCGAAACAAAGCCATACTTATACGCAAGCTGGGGATATATTACGAATGAAAGCGCACTAAACGATGCCATCCAGAGGGAAATACCCGCAAGCCACCAGGGAACCGCTGCTCCCGCAGCGAAATAGTCTTTCGATTTTTTAATAAAACGCTTGAAGAATATACCGATAAAAATTATTACGCAGAAATAAGCAATAATTAAAGCATAATCAACCACATGCAGCGATCCAAAGTCCTGCATTCATCCCCCTCTTTTTATGCATCAATCATTTTTTTTATAAAGGCGGCTCTGAAACTTTTACCGTGTCTCCGCTTTCAACTGAACGGTGAATTGCATCCAGGACTGCTGTCGAACGCCATCCGTGATATGCGGTCACCTGCGGTTCCCTGTCCTGGGCAATATCATCTATGAAGCTGTTGATACATGAAGGAAACGCTCCCACCCACTTATCAAATACCTTATAGTTGAGGAGAGTACGAGGCCATTTGAAACTTTCAGGGCTTGACATTTCGATAGCTTCGGTCTTACGGTCGAGATGAATATGCCCGTGCTCGCCGACAACTTCCATAAACGAATCGGGCATAGCCGGATGGGTATTGGGGTATATCCATGTCGATTCGAAGGTTGCAAACCCGCCTTTCGAGAACTTCACCAGACCCTGCATGGCATCATAGGTATCCCAGCCATATTTTTCCTTGAGTACGCGTTTTATTCCGAAACCTTTCACCTCAACGGGATCATCATCGAACCACCATGTCATCAGGTCGATATCATGACCGGACAAAAACCACATCGGGGAACTGTCTTTTGCCCATGGGAGCATCTCGGTCGGGACATAAATCGGATTGTTCTTCCGTGCATAACCCATGATACAGTTCCCGATTTTTCCCTCACGTATCATATTATATGTTGCATTATAGGGTGCAAGCCAGCGGTGATTATAGGAAACCTGGAATTTCAGTCCGGTCTCACGGACTTTTCGTACTATGTCCGCGGCTTCTTTCTCATCGGTTGTCAGAGGTTTTTCGCAATGGACATGGATACCCGCATCCAGGCAGGCCATGACCGGTTTGTAATGGAACCAGTCCGGAGTTGCGATAAACACTGCATCCGGCTTCTCGGCATCGATCATCTTTTCATAATCGGTATATGTCCTTTCAAAACCGTATTCTGCTTTCCCCTCGGCAAGTCTTTTTTCATCAAGGTCTGCAGCGGCGGTAACCTTGACCAAAGGATTTCTCGTAAGAACATTCGCAAGGTTCTTGCCCATGATTCCAAGCGCAATAATGTTAACTTTGAATTCCATGACTTCTCCTTTACAGGTTAACTGTGTCGTGCGAAATTTTACGTAAAATATGTAACCTGTGTTATTATTACACAACCAAAATATATTACAGATCAATTAAAATTCATGCAACATTCTTATCCTTCCGGAAAAGAATTGAATCATCATTATTTACTCCGAAGGTTAATCGCCGGTATTTCCTGCTTTTCTAATCCCGGACCCTCGATGTACACTTCAAAAATTGTGCCGCCGGTTTCGGAAAAAAAAGTCACCTCGATGGGATGTTCGCCCGATTTGAGCGCTATGAATCCGTTGCGTTCACGTACCGGGTCACGGCCGCCATTTATGACCACCCGGTTTCTACCTATCGAAAGAGCCGAATAACCGTCCGAACGTGTATAAAAAGTATATACACCGTCCTCTTGTACCTTCAGATAACCCTTGAAAGTAAAACCGAATGTTTCACTGTTACCCTCAAACGGCAGTGTAAGGCATTCAACCGTACCGGTTTTTCGGGGTTTTATGCTGTTGAACCGCGGAAGTTTTGTCCATTCACCCTCAAAGTAACGGTAAACCAGTCCCGGTGAAGTTTGCTTCGTTTTTAACGGGTTTACCGGCTCGAGTGTCCGGGCGTGTATCGATTTTTCAATGTCGGCACGGAACTCATCCACGGTAAAATTGTATTCCCTGAGTCTTGTTACACCGGCTTTACCGGCAATATCGCAAAAACGTTCTACCCTCCGGGTAAATGACGGATTGACATCCAGCCGGAATTTCTCATGGTCAATGAGGTACGCATCACCCCGTGTTCTGTCCCGGGCGATGATTGCATAATCAACACTGAGACGTGCTATACGGACATGTTCCAGCACCGCAGGCATGTCTTTTACCGCAGTCTCGGCTTCTGTCCAGAGGGAATCGGCATGTACCAGAATCTCGTCAGACAGGTATTCTGCATCGGGCCCCTGCCAGACACCCATATGTATGGTATCCTTCTCGACTTTATCGTGAATCATGTCTATGTATTCTCTGATAGAACCGGCTGCAGCGCCGTAGACACCCTCGAGGAATTCATTTATGGCAGTATCCTCATCATAGCCGGGATTCCAGAGCAGCTTGGCGTTCAAATATCCGCTCAGTTCAGAAAGCTCTCCCCGGGGACTTGTATACACATCCTGCTGGAATACACCCTTTACCTTGTTCTGTACAAAAAATCTGATATTGTCATCACGAACCCTGAGATTGGGGAAAGGAACGAAATAATGACTGAACGAAGTTACATAATTCCATATCCAGAGCCGATCGGCTACTTTCGACCATTTTCTGAGATCATCGGCAAATTCGATGTTCTCCGGGCTGTCACAGCTTTCCAGAGGGTGAGAAAAGCAGCACTCGATAGTGCTGAGCCTGATTACCACATTATGACGTGGACGAATGGTTTTCGGCGCTTTCCGTGACCACTGGTATGCAAGGGTTTCGATCACCCTGTCAGGGAACTCCTTTTCAACTTCCTCGGCGACACGGTTTACCATCCGGAGAACCGGAGCGATCTGCGTTCCTTCTTTTTCAGCAAGAGCCTGGCATTTCGGACACTCGCAGTAATTATCCCAATCATTCTGGGAAACGGAAATAACATAGGCATGGGGGTTTTTGCGAAATGCATCCAGAACACCCTCGGTCATAATCCGAACCACATCTTCATTCGTACAGCAAAGCTGGCTTCTATTCCGGAGCCTTCGCCCATTGACCAGAGAAAAATATTCCGGGTGCTTTTTGAAATATTTTTCGGGCGGGACAAGTTTCTCAAATGTATGGACAAACATATCGGGAACCCATTCGATCTTGCCGCCGTGTTGAATTTCAAGACCGCCGTCCTTGCTGTTCCTGTTCATGCGGTTACGTGCAGCCCAGTCACCGTCAAATGCTTCCCAGACATATGGTTCACGGTATTCCAGGATTGGAATTGAGGTATCTTCCAGCGGGGACAGTTCCAGATGTCCATAGCGCGGGATACTGCTCACATCCGGTGTAAACCATCGACAGCCGAAATGATCCTCCAGAAGACCGTAGACACCATACATAGTGCCCCTGAGTTCACCGCCGGCGATGACCAGATGTCTGCCGACCGTTTTCAGCACATAACCTTCATCTCCCAGTTTTTCGAAATCAATATTCACGCCGATCTGCTCGAGGTGAGCGTTATTCCCCAGTATAATTTCCCGTTTCCCTACCGGCAAGTGGTCCGAGACAATGGGCACTTCGGCGCCTGTCATCTTGTAGAGGAACATTTGTAGTTCTATCGCACCATGCATGGTAGAAGGTGAAGCATCATCGGCAACCACAATCCTGTATCTTGAACGGCCGTTACGGGCAATTTCGAGAGCCGGCTGTTTCCGCATCTGCACACAACCCTCGGTAAACAAGAGTACTGTTACCAAGCAGATTATTATACGATAATTCGAGTTTTTTTTCACTCCTGAATAAAACCTTTTCAAGCAATCTCCATAAATTTAAGAGTAAAATAATAACTCATTGTGAATAGTTACGTTCTATAATTTCTTCTGTGCGCCGAAAGTGCTCAGCGCCCTGCGAGAAGAAATAAAGTAATGACTATTCGCTAAACGCTGACTGCTGAAAATAGTTTACAATATGACATATGAATAGTACTGTATTTTGAAACAGTTTTTATCATCATTCATTTCAATTTCAAAGGTCTGGAGCGCTCTTCTTCGATTTTCTTTTGATATCCGCTTTCACGGTATGCTTCAAGAGGCACAGGATGCAATCCACGGCGGAAGTATGATTCCATGACAATCGGTCCGGTATCCGCATGCAGGAGCGCTTTTTCATATTCTACATTTGAAGCGATAATATCCAGATTCTCCTGGCACATTTTTTGTTCCGCAGTATTCAAAAGAACCGCTTTCGCTATCGACCGCTTTATCGCATCGAGAGATTTCAATATCGAGGGGATAAGCTGTTCAGCCCGTGCCATCTGATCAAAAGCATACGACCAGTTTTTCGAAGGGTCATCATTGAATATCACATTCCCTCTCAACAGTTCATAAAATAACCTGGCCATTTCATAATCCGCCTGTACGGAATGGTCATCATCCGCAGCATACCGTGTATTAAAGTGGAACCCGCCGCGAACTCCGAACATAAGCAGGGTAGCGACAATCTGTTCAATATTCGTGCCATGGTGATGATGTCCCAGATCAATGAGCACAGCGCCCTTTTCTCCGAGGAGCCGCGACAGTTCTCTGGCGGTACCCCAATCCGGCACTGTAGTACTGTAAGTCCCCGGCTCGAAAACTTTGTATTCAAACAATACTCTGTCAAGCTTTCTTTTCATGTCCTGAGGCACCTCATTCCAGAATTCTATTACACACTCTTTCATGAGACCGATTTTGTCCTGCAGTTCACGCTGTCCCGGATAATTGGTTCCATCGGGAAACCACAGACTCAGAATACCGTTACCGAGTTCAACCGCAATGCGTGCTCCGAGCACTGTCTGTTCAATATACCGTTTTCTTATCGCGGGATTTTGCGAAGCAAAACTACCGTCTTCCGATCCTGCAAGAAAATAGGTTGGGCTTATCGAACCCATTTTTACTCCCCGGGCTTCAAGCTCCTCTTGTACCCGCTGTGCCTTCCTGTAATCAGCGGTTATACCATCTTCGGAAAAAAACCACAACATATGCTGTCCGACCATTGGAGTTGATTCGGTGAGCCGGTGTATCAACCCGGCATCTTCGGCAATTTCTTCCGTTGTATGTGCGGCACCGCCTGTCCCTGCACCCTCGAATCTTCCCCCACCTCCGAATCCATCCCAGAGCTGCCAGGCGGGAACTTCGATAGTAAAATGCATTGTATACTCAATCGCACGTTCAACAGTTTCCTCGCCAAAAACAGCTTTTAGAAAGTCCAAACCCTTATTCTTAGAATTTTCAAGTTGCTGTGCCATCTTTATACCCCTTTATTTGAGTTATAATCAGTTTCTTAAAGAGTCTTACCTGAAACATATTAATTTTGATGTATTATAATTCTATAATAATCCAGGTTTACTTTTGAAACCGATGATGGGAAAAATAGTGTAGTATTGAGTTATTGTCTTAAGAGGGCGGTGAAAAGGCCCTTTTTCACGCACCCTGTAATGAAATATATATCGTTTGTTGCTGTCAAGGGCTTGTAAATCAACGCTTTGCGTTGACCTTTGACAGCTTAAGTCCAGAAACTTATAATTTTTCACAAGGCTTTTTAATTATTACAATATATTTTATTATTATCCTCTCCGGCAATGGCTTCACCTCAATCGAGATACTTGTATATCATTACTATAATTATTTTATTTTTAAATAGTTACAAACCTATCTCTTCTGCAACTTCTCTCATACCCATAATCACATCGGTACATAATTCGTTCAACTCCATTCCGAGCATTTCAGCGCCTTTTCGAACAATGTCCCTGTTGACTCCTCCGGCAAAACTCGGCTGCTTCCATTTTTTCATAACCGATTTTGCTTTCATATCCATAACGCTTTTCGATGGCCGTACGAGGGCACAGGCAGTCACAAGGCCGGTTAGTTCATCAATTGTATACAGTGTCTTCTCAAGCGTACTTTCGGGCTTAACATCGCTACATATACCCCAACCGTGGGATACAATTGCACGAACATAATCATCCGGCCAGCCGTTTTCTTCAAGTATTTCTTTTACTTTCGTGCAGTGCTCTTCCGGAAACTGTTCGTAGTCCAGATCATGAACGAGCCCAACGACACCCCACTTTTCCTCTTCCTCACCATGCTTACGCGCCATATACCGCATGACTCCCTCGACGGCTTTTGCATGATTAATAAGCGCCTCGTTGGTATTGAACCGTTTTAAAAGTGCGAATGCTTCTTCTCGATCGGGTATATGTTTTTCCATGGCATCCTCGATACATTAATAGTAACGTTCAAGTTTCAAAACAGAGAAAATTAATTCATAATATAACCTATTTTATTCCAGTAGCATACATTAATTTTCCATTTTACATTATTTTATTCGCACTTCAATATTATTACATTTCCATGTAAACAGATTAAAAGAGATAACATACTTTCTCTGCCAAGAGCGTTCAATAATGTGAGTGTAAAAAAAAATACAAATGACCTATATAAAAAATACTTATTAACCAATTTGTTGATTATTTTTTACCAATAAAGAGCATCCGGTTACCAACAAATGGCTAAGCAATTACTCCTTCCGATAGCATATTACTTTACATCTATACCATATATCCCTATAAATGAAAAATTTGGGAACCATTATACTTTTTCAGCGTTAAAATTGTTGAATTTCAATAACCGTAATTTTTTAATATTGCCGTTTTTATTCTGTTATTCTTATCGTAAAAATTACAAAGCTTAAAGATAACTTGAAGTAAAATAGAGAAAAACGGTAGTATATTCATTGTGAGGGTAAAATAACGGAATATTTACGGTATTCCGATTCATTATTCCTGTCACTTGGGAATGATGGATTCGGAAATCAAGTAAGCCGTATTCAACTGCGCGGGGGACAAGCAATTACGGCTTATGCGAGAAACCGGATTCGGAGATAGAACCTTGCCTTAGTATCTTCGGATCCGGTTTTAATATTTAAAAAAACTTGTATGAATAAAGCTTTCAAAGTTACAAAGTAAAAAAATATTGCCTTTTTTAAAGATATGTTATATATTGTTATATGTGTTATTGTGTATATTTCCTTCTTTAGAGGTGATCTCATGAATATTCGAGACATTGGAAATACCGCAAATTCTCCCGAGTCCTCACGGTTTGACGCTGAAAATGTTAATATCGACCATCCAATCGAACGCGGTGCTCATGAGGTTATACCTGAAAGACAGGACCATACTGATGAACATCATGATGAATATGTCCGTTCTTTAACGAACAATGTCAAGAGTACATTATATGAAGTTAATAATGTCAGAATGTCGAGGATTCGACAGATCAGAAGCCAGATTCGGGAAGAAAAGTATGATCCGAGCGGAGAGAAAATTGCAGAAAAAGTTGTTGATATTCTTTTACCTTTAGGGATGAAAACCCTTTCTGTATATAAATACAAGAAATTATAATAGAGCCTGTGAAAGAGAAAAAGCTGAGTGTCATTAAACAGAGTACAGATTAATAACATCCAGGAGTGTTTTCACCATTGAAAGTTAAAAAATTCATGAACAAACTGGTAAGACTGGCAAATTAGTTTTTTAGATATATATTTCCATCCGTTTGAGGAGCAATTACATTATGAATATTCCAAATATAAACAACAACGCCAATAATCCCTACCAGACTGAAGCGAGAAATACTCTTCAGGATCAGCAGAACAATCCCCAGAACCAACCCATTGAGGAGACAGAAACGCAACAAAACCGTGATGAATACATTCGCACTCCTCAGAATGAAACACAGCAAGGAGTTGCAGCGCATAATGTTAACATGGAACCGGGGATGGCTGGTGGTAATCCACAGCCTGAGGTTGAAGTAAATAATATCAGGCAGGCTGCTCCGGCGAATGAATATCAAGCTCCTGCTGCAATACATGAAAATCCAGTACCTGAGCCTGAAAATATAAATCCAGTACCTGAGCCTGAAAATATAAATCCTGCTCCGGGGCCTGAGAACGAAAATCCCACCCCGGAACAAAATCCAAATACTGTTAACCGAACTGAAGCTAACAGGGAAAATCAAATACAACAGGAAAGGATCAAGCAGCAGTTAGAAGCTGCTCAAAATACAGCACGGGATAACCGCAGCCGTATCCTTGACCTTCTTGTGTGATCTTTTAAAGAATCCTATCATATTAGGAATTTGGTAATATACTGAGGCAGGGAGTTTAAAGATTACAACTTATTGAGAATTGCAACTCCCATATATCATACTATAACCAAAAATACTCTTTAAACTTCCAAAGACACTATTCCTAAAATGAATAATAATTATCATGGACATTTTTCAAAAAATGGTTATCCACATAATGAGAATGTTGATATCTGGCGTAACAGAAGCATAAAGCTTTCATAGAATGGAGTAAAAAAGTAACAACTAATAAAAATACCAATATCTTATTGTAATCATTGAATATAAAAATAGTACCGTTTTAATACTTGACAATTTTATGTTATATGAATATACTTAACTAGTCAATTTTTTTATTAAAAAATTGATTTCTTTGAAGGATTATACTCATGAGCAAATTTGACATTTTTTCGATAGAACACGATTCCATTGATCTGGATGGAATTGAAGCAATTATGGAATTTTCCCGCTATAATCCAAAGAAACCGGACCTTTTCCTGGATGGTCTTTTATTATCCGAAGACCTCGCAACCAATTCCGGAACTCTTTATACACAAGGAACTGAGATCACCCCGGAGCGGATTGAACGTCTATTAAAACTCCGGGAATCTAATCCCAATCTGGAATTACTATTCAAAATCAAGCGAAGTGCCAAACTTATTCAAAAATTCCGCAACGATATTAAAAAGCAAATAACCGAATTACTCGCTCATCGGCAGGATACAAATGTTTATCGCGATTTATTATCTCACATTAGTGAAAATATTGAAAGTTTCATTGATGATATCCTTTCTGATGAAAATATTACCCTGGCAATCTATAAAATGAGGTTTATTTGCGAATCCACAAAAACAAAAAAATCGTTATCGTTTTTTAATCATTCTCTTAACGTAGCACTTATTTCTTTAGCTATTGCCACATCAAAACAATTTGAAAAAACAGTAGGTCAGGATAAGGAAAAACTGGCTGAAATTTGCAAAGTTGGCTTGTTTCATAATTATGGAGCTTTAATCAGCATTGAAAAAATTCTGAAAACTTCCGAAGACAAATGGTATGAGCACTATTTAAATGCAAATCAAAATGGATTATCATCCATGAATAATCTTCAATTCGGTTTTGACATTACTGAACCAACCCGTTTAATATGCGAATATTATATGGGGAAAACAGATTTTATCAGCAGCGATAAATGGCCAGCCACAATCGCAAATATTATTCTGGTTGCAGACTTTTTTCTCCGGAAAGAAAGCGGCCTGTTCGGTGCTGCTCAGCAAGTAAAAAACATCGTAGACCAGTTAAATATCAAAGCTGTAGAAAAAAAGCTTAACCATGCGGCAGTTCAGGCACTGACTCTGGGTTTAAATCTGCAAGATATTTTCAACTTCTATCAGGCGTTAAATGAACTTGCCAAATTGTGTCCCTACAATTTTTCCGGAGTTCCCTATCCCCTCACGGGGTTTAAAAGTCCGACCCTTTTTGTCTGTAAAAACGAGGTTACTCAATGTAAGTTCATAGAGAGGTCTCTCTATTCCGTGAAACTTATTAAAGCCATTGGTGAATTGGAGCCGGGAAAATACCGCCGCTGTTTTCTTTTAACTCTCAAGTTAACCAACTTTTATAAAAATCATTATAAAACCATCAAAGAAAACACCTCTCACAAAGAAAATATCCTTGAAAATTGAAAATTTTTCATTCCTCCTGACGCAACGAAGAAAACTATTCCGGTTTGAATTATTTACATTATAATCAATTTCAATAAAAAACCTGACTGATGTTCTCTTTCGAGCTGCGCTCATCACTTTGTTACCTCGGATATGCTCTTCAGCCACATGTTCATTGATGCCGGATTTTATTTTGTTGAAGAGGAACAGATTTCAAAAATATGATTGTCAAAAAATCTCATGTATCTTTCTGTCTATTGAAAATCTAACTATCTGTATTACCATCTATTATTTTTGAATATTGATATCGCTTTCCCTTTACACAGCAGAACAAATTCATTACATTTCAAAAAAATTCGCTTTTTTCAGCAATTTTCCACATCAAAGAGAGGCTATGAGTTAATGTTAAAACGGTTATCCTGTTTGTTGTTTGTTGTTGAATTGATGATGTTTTTTGGCAGCCGGGCTCTATCACAAAACACTCCTGAGGGAACTGCCTGGATTACGAGTCACGGTTATGCCAACTGTGTTCAGCTTTCAAATAACACAACCCGTGTTATCCTGGAACCGAACTGCGGTGGACGTGTACTGGAATACTTCATCAACGGGCAGAACTCGCTCTATGTCGATCCTCAGCAGGATGGATGGACATATACACCCGGTGAAAAGACAATAAATCCGTGCGCCGGACGTTTCGATATCGGCCCGGAGATGTCTGTTCCAAGACGTCCTGATCTCTGGGTAGGAAGGTGGAAAGCAGACATCATCGGACCGCGTGCTGCCCGGTTGACAAGTGTCGAGGACACATCAACCGGTGTACAGCTCATCAGGGAGTTCAGACTCGACCGAGATTCTTCACATCTCAGCTGTATGCAGACCATCAAAAATATCAGCGATTCAACCAAGCAATACTTTCACTGGAGCCGCACTCTTGCAAAGGGCGGCGGCATCTGCCTCGTTCCGCTTACTCCCGACAGCCGTTTCCCCCTTGGTTACATTTTCTATGGTCCCGGCCCGGTTTTAAATTACCGTCATGATGACCATCCTCATATTAAAGTCAGAGACAATATCCTTGAACTGACATGCGCACCTCCCCAGCCGAAATTCGGTATCGATTCGTATGCCGGGTGGCTCGGATATATTACTCCGGACAATCTTCTGTTTGTAAAGAAATTCCCCGTCTACCCGGATCGTGTGTACGGTGAAGTCGCGGCATTTACCATTTCAATCTGGTATTATAAGGATGAAATGTGTGAACTGGAACCCATCGGTCCACGAGAAACCCTTGCGCCGGGTGAAAGCGCCTCTTTTACAGAGGACTGGTGGCTGCTGTCGTATGATTTTCCCCGGGAAGGGGATACAATTGATCTTGAGACATATAAGAGGTTTGTAAAGGAAAATACCCGTTTTTAAATATTCATTATCATAGGTGGATTTAAGATGAAAAAGAAAAGAATTTTTATTGTTATACCATTTTTATTTCTTTTATGTGCAACGTATTCTTTTGCACAGCAGCGAGAGGTACAGCCTGTTCAATTAAAGAAGATATCCAACCGCCTCTACGAAGTTTTAGGAGGACAGGGCGCAAGGGGCGGAGTATATATCGGCGATAAAGAAGTCCTGTTGATTGATGCAAAAATGGATAAAAAGTCAGTTGACCGGGTAATTGAGGAAATAAAAAATATTACCGATAATCCGATAAAATATCTTGTTAGTACCCATAGTGATGCTGATCATATCAGGGGAAATCAGTATTTTCCCGATACGGTAACCTTTATTGCTCATGAAAACTGCAGGAAAGAATTATTTCATCCTGACAGTAATGGCTATCCATCGGAATGGAACAATCCCGAATTAGCTCCTTTTATGCCATCAGTAACATTTCGAGAAAAAATGGATATGTATATTGATTCACATAAAATTGAATTGTGGTATTTTGGTATCGGTCATACCACCGGAGACATTGTTATTTATTTTCCCGAAGAAAAAACAGCTTTTATCGGAGACCAGATAAGGTTAACAGGAATACCGTACATTCATTCTTTTAAGGGCGGAAATTCTTTTGAGAATGTTAAGAATCTTACAAGAATGCTTGAAACACTCGATGTAGATTCATTCTACAGCGGTCATGATGAAATGGTAGGTCGTGAGGAAATAATCGGTCAAATTAACCTGATGAAAAAACGGCAGGAAAAGGTGAAAGAATTATGTGCACAAGAAAAAACCATAGAAGAAATAAAAAATGAGTTTCGTGAAAATGAAGCCAGATTGGTCGAGATTATTTATAATGAAATAATGAGCTCTTCCAAATAATTTCTCCATAATTCATGAGGATTATAGTGAGTATACATGCACTAAAACGATTAATTCTTTTCGGTAATCTTATTCTTCTCTGGAACCCTTTTTGTGCAATCTGCTCATCATCAAATAACCAAAAAATGACGGACAATACAACTGTTTCATATAAAAATCACACTGCCGTTCAATCTAAAATGTATCCGGATTCTTTCAGGAATTTAAAAAATAATGAGTTGGTAATACTCCTTCATGGATTTAATAGAACAAAACGTGACATGTCAACCTTAGAAAAGTTTTTCAGGTCACAGGGATACCATGTCGTAACACCAGATATCCCTATCTTGTTTTCCTCTCTGGAAGGTTGCACAAAAAAATTCGAGGATGAATTTAACAGTATCCGCAATAAGTATGACCGTGTTCATTTTGTCGGGCACAGTTTCGGAGGATTGATTATCCGGCTCTTTTTATCCAGAAACCATGTCCCCAACCTCGGACGATGCGTGCTTATAGCTACTCCGAATAATGGAACCGAACTCGCAGCCATTATGGCTCGTTATTGTAAGCCCTTTACTTTCATATTTAAACCCTATCAATCAATACAACCAGGCAGCATAGAAATTCCTCCGCCAGCAAACAATCCGGCGCCGGAAATGGGAGCAATTGCAGGCAATAAGAATACACTCTTTCTCGGTCGGTTTATGAAAGGTGAAAATGACAGCCGTGTGCCTGTCGATTCTGTGTCTTTCGAAGGAATGAAGGAACTTATTGTCCTCCCCTATCATCACGAAGAAATCCATCACTGTCGTGAAACTGCTGAATTGGTTTTGAGGTTTATTCAGGAGGGCACTTTCGGATTATCACAAAAAAATATGGAAAACAACAAAAACAAATAATGAACTATCCTTTTGATTATTTTTTAAGAATTTCCCCTTTGTAGTTTGAATTATTTTCTTTTTAGTATTCAACGCTTGAATGAGTATGGGATTCATATATTCCAGTGCCGAAAAGTACCTTCTGTGTATCAGCCGTCATTCCCCAAAAACCGAATCTGTTTCTGTGGCAAATAATAAGAACGCAAGCATGATTATGTGCAAAGCATCAAACTTCACTAAGCCCGTAGTATCATCAAGGATTACGATGAGGCAGAAGGTATAGCTGTGCCGGAATTACGACCTGCACTGTTATTTAACGACAGGTCTGGTGTTCATATATTCGATAATATATTCTTCTTTTTGCATGGCACCTGTGCTTGTGAAACTGCCGAGACTTACAGCAGCGGCAGCGGCAGCATATTTCAAAGCCTTCGCTTCACCCCAGTCCTGGTGAATACCATGAAGAAAACCGGATGTGAATGCATCCCCTGCTCCGACATTACCGGCATATTCATCGGATGGAACCTTGAAATTCGGCTGAATTATCAAACCTGTAGATGCGCTGTACAGATAATTGAATCCTTTATCTCCACAATGGACTACAGCAGTTTTCGCCCCGTAATCTTCAACGAGAGATTTCGCCGCTGTTTTCTCATCCGATATACCGGTTATGCACTCGGCCTGGTCCTCTCCTATCGAAAGGATGTCAACCCATTTGAGCGTTTTTCGAAACCGCTTGTATTTCCATGCCTTATCACTTTTCAGCGAAACAAAGTCGGTGCAGGTTTGTATTCCCATGCTGCGGACTTTCTTGAGAACACCGCCGATAACTGCACCATATTCGGGATCGACAGTGTCGAAAATCGGCATGAGCAGGCAATATCCCACTATAACAATTTTCATATCCTCGAGCATAGAGTAATCAATATCTTCAGGACAAAAACTGCCCATGGCCCCGAAATAATACCTGAATGCACGGTTAATAATACCAGAAGAGTCATTTATGTACAGCACATGCGTTGTGGATGTGGGATGTTCGGTGGTTTCAATCAGGAATTCATCGGAAATTCCGTTTTTCCTGAGCGTAGATCTGATACGTTTCCCGTTTTCATCAGCTCCAATCTTTCCCATAACCCTTATGGGATATGGAACACCCATTTTTGCAAGATTTAAGCTGTTATTTGTACAAAGTCCGCCAACAGTATATTCAATCTTTTCCGATTCATAATCATCACCTTTAAGATACCTGTCACCATCGGAATATACCAGGTTGCCCGGTTCTAAAATTTCATACACAACATCAACAATTACACTGCCGACAAGACCGATCCCGCTCCTTTCTTTCATAGTTTCACCTGTGTTAAAAAATCTTATCCCAAAAAGAATTATTGTCAAGCCACAAAGTCACATAGTCATAAAGGTGAAATAGTTACTATCCCTCTTATCTATTCATTATCCGATTTGTTCAGTATATTTTGAACTGTCCTGGTAACAATTTCAACAATTTCAGCCTCACATATAGCAGTCGGTGAACATTCTTCCTGCGATGAAGATTTATGCCCATCAAAAAATTCACTCTCCGCAAGACCGGTGTGAGTACCGCCGACAGGACAAATATTACCGGGCAGTGCGCATGCTTTTGCACTTCCGAAAACCGTAATGCGGTCCATAACAACTTCTTTTATCTTGGCTTTTGCTTCTTTGAGCAAATCCTGGATGAAAATATCCTCTGAGGCGCTGATGAGTTTCCGTACATGGTCTGTTGCAAGCTTGCTCATCTCGGTAAAGAAATTGATTTTTCTGATACCCAACTGTACCGCTCTTCTGAAATCATCATCGGAAATACCTGAACCGCCGTGCAAAACAAGCGGAATTCCCGTCCGGTTTTTCAACTCTTTAATAAGATCGAAATCAAGTTCCGGTTCTCCTTCGTAAAAACCGTGAACATTTCCCACAGATACCGCGAGTGCATCTATACCGGTCTCCTTTACGAAACGTTCTGCCTGTTCAGGATCGGTGAAATATTCACGTTTTGCTTTTGCCGTCTTCTTACCTCCCTCGGCACCTCCAACCTGCCCCAGTTCGCCTTCAACACTCACCCCAACCGCATGAGCCATTTCAACGACATGCCGTGTTTCCTCGATATTTTGTTCGTAAGGCTTTTTTGATGCATCGTACATGACTGCAGAAAAACCACATCGCAGAGCACGTACAATTGCCTTAATTGATACGCCATGATCAAGATTCAAAACCACCGGCACAGAGGCCCTTTCAGCCATGTACCTGATAGCAGGGGTTATCTGCTCAATGTTGATATATGGGAAATGTACCTCGGCAATATTAATGATAATCGGCGATTTCATCGACTCGGCAGCTTCGAGTATGCCGTTGAGAAAATCGAGGTTTATTACATTAAACGCACCAACCGCATAAGAATACTTTTCTGCATGATCAAGCATTTCAACAGTATTTACGAGTCCCATGGTTTACTCCCGATACTGTACTACACTTTTTTTAACTCCCTTTATATAAGCTAAATAGTATTCTATGATAATACAAAAAAATCATATTTTAAACAACATAATTTCCTGAAAATATTCATAAAAAATCCTGAAAACGAAGATAATAACCTTGATAATAGCAGTGTATAACATTATTCTTTATAAAACGTGGTGAAAAACCACCTTAGGAGAGGAACATGCTGTCAAGGGTCAGCGCGAAGCACTGCTTTACTTGCCCTTGACAGCGTATGTAGGGGTAGGGCTTGACTCTACCCTAAATATAGATTTCATACATGGGTGCGTGAAAAAGGTCTTTTTCACCGCCCTCTTAAGACAGTATACATGCCATAACTTATTGTATAAACTAAGGGATACATTCGGAAGGGAATAAAGTAAACGTGCAAATAAAGACTGCCTGTGTATTATTTTATCTTCTGATAATCCTTATCTGTGCTCCTGAAGTCCATGCACGATATAATCCGGAAATTACATGGCGTACAGTTCGCAATGAAAATTTCACTCTCTACTATCCCGAGGGTCATGAAGCCTATGCTCGTCGTGTTCTTTCCCTTTCAGGTGAAGTTTACCGGGATGTAACAGGATATCTCGGTGAAAAACCCCGGCATTTGCCGGTGGTTCTCGATTCAGAAACCGACATGTTCAATGGATTTTATGCGCCGTTCCCGAACCGTATTTCACTGTTTGAAACTCCCCCCTACAAACTTACCGGGTTCGGAAGCGCTCTGAGTGATATTACCGATCTCGTGTTTACCCATGAATATACCCACTTTGTTCATATAACTGCTTCGAGCGGGCTCTACGGTATCGTTCCGCGGATTTTCGGAAGCGACCTTGGCATCCTGAACGGTCTTTCTCCCGGATGGTTGATCGAGGGCATTACGACAAATACCGAGACGATATTTACCGATGGCGGACGTGGAAGGAGCGCCCTTTTCAGCGCTGAAATCCGCTCATTTACCGGGAACGGCATTCTCTGGAGCCGTTCCGCAGCAGGATCCATGTCGCCATACAGACCTCCCGGTAACAGAAGAATATATCTCAGCGGTTATTACATGGTGGAGTACCTGAACAGAGTTTACGGCAATGATGCTGTCGCACGTCTCAGCAATTACCAGAGTAAATATCCGATATTGGGGACCGGCCGTGCACTCAGGCATGTTACCAGGAAATCCTCAAAGACATTTTACCGGGAATTTCTCGATGATTTTATTTCAAGATGCGACAGTATAAAAGCTGTGGCAGAATCAAAAGGTTTCCCGGCGGGAAGAACATTGATCAACCATGAACTCGATGAATACTGCACACATTTCTGGACTGACCAAGGCACGATAAAAGCTCTCCGTTCCGGATTTGAAAAGCAGAATGCGCTCGTGGAAATCGACCCGGATAACGGAGCAGTTGTACGGGAAATAAAGACCGGGATGATGCTGAATACCGAACCGGTCAGGCAGTTTTCCGATGGGCGGCTCTATTTTGGAGAAATCTTCTTCCATCCTCTCGGTGAAGGAGAAATTAATACTGCCGATCTGGTTGTGTTCGATCCGGAAAGGAAAACCCATACCCGTCTTACCCATAACGCCCGATTGTTTTCCGCAGATTTGTCCCCGGACGAAAGAACATTCGTTGCAGCGCGCCGGGACGGTATGTGGATAGAGCTTGTTCTACTCGATACCGATGGCACAAACATGCGCACACTGGTTTCGAAACAGGGACTGTACTTTCAATCACCATGCTGGTCTCCTGACGGCAAATCCATTGCGGTCGCTGCGAAATCAGGCGGGAAACTGGATATAGCTCTTGTCGATCCCCATACCGGAGATATCCGAACGCTCTTTGCTCCGGATAGTTACGGCGACAGTGACCCTTCGTTTTCTCCGGACGGGCGCTGGATAGTATTTACATCATCCCGTGACGGCATCTGGAACATCTATGCCTGGGACAGGAAATATGCCCGGCTTTCCCAACTGACATCAGTGACTACCGGGGCATATGAACCGCTGGTTTCTCCCGATGGGACAACGCTCTCATTTCTTGTGATATCCGAGGGTACGAAAGAGATTCGTGTTATGCCTTTCAATCCGGAAGCCGGCAGACAGTTAACTGTGGTGTCCGGAACTCCGCTCGATGAACCCGATTACTCCCGTGTTCAGCCTTCCGATCCCTTTAAAAGCAGCGGTATACCGTTTTGGGAGGCATATAAACCTTTCATCCATGCTCCCTTTATTGGTATGGACCAAGAGGGATCCACCTACGGGATCATGCTTATGGGACAGGATCCTGTCGGGTTGAACGGATATACAGCAGGTGTGTGGCACGGCATTGAATCGGATCGCACAGGTTATATGCTTTCCTTTATGAACAGATCATTCTGGCCTGTAGTGAACGGAAGTATTTATGATAGCGCTCATAAAAACGCATTCTATAAACATGATGATGTCGTTGTACGTGAACGAGGCGCTGAATTATACCTTCATCTTGATTTTATTCACCGGGCATTTCCAAGTATTCTCACTTCAGATTATAAAGCGGGGATACTTTTCAGGAGGTTTGACTCTCTCGATACATCCGAGATTGACAGTTCACGGAACGAAGCGCTTTCGGTTTTTGGTGAAACGGTGTATACGCATATCCACGATAAAGCATCTCGTTCGATGGTACCCTCATGGGGTCAAATAGTGGTGTTACGGGGTGAAAAATACATTACCGGCTCAGGCGGCGAAATTCCGGGACATAATCTTCAAATCAAGGCAAAACAGTTTTTTCCCTCCCCGTTAAAACATCATGGTTTTGAGCTGTCTGTCGCTCACCAGAATCAAAAAGGGACAGTTTACTTCGATAAGAAAGGATATATTCCGCGCGGTTTTGAGGTTGATGACAACGAAGGTGGATTCAATCTGAGAAAAACGTTGAACATGTCTCTTGAATACCGTTACCCCATCTGGTTTCCTGACAGAGGTATCGGGCTGTATTTGGCGCATACTCATCTTCTGCGTGGTTCACTGTTCGTGGATTACGGCGCCGGATGGTCCGGTTCATTCAATGCCGATGAATGGGCAACAACTGCACAAACATCTCTCGGAGTAACAGTAACCGCACAAACAAGCTTTTTCTCACTGATCGGTCTGGAGTTCGGCATTGCCGCGGGTTATAAACCCCATGGGAAAGAAGGATTTACAGAATTTATTCTGCAGGTAATGGGTATGTAGATGAACCGAAATTGCTACGTACAAATGGAAAGATTACGGAAAGATGAGAGCACACAGGATACACGACGTTCGGATACCTGGTATTGAAACAGATTATACGTTGTTCTTTCTATTCATTATTCCCGGGATTCTATATATTCCATTAAATCTTTTCCGGGTACAGGTAATTCGTCAATGTTCTCTTTCAACCAACCGGTAAATTGTCGTTCAATTTCATCAGACCATTTTGCATGTATCTGATTCAGCCCGTACCTTTTTTCAATAATCATTTGAATTCCAAATCGGTCTCGCAAACCACCAATTTCAGCCGCTTTGACAACTTTCTCGGCGAGATGCGGCGGAATAAAAACAATACCCTCACGTTTGGCAAGAACAATATCTCCGGGCATGACCGTTACCTCGCCAATAATGACCGGTACATTGACGCCCATCATCATAACTTCACTCACCGATGCCGGGTGCCAGCTCCGAACAAACGCATTGAAACCGGGGATGTCTGCTATACCCTCGAGATCACGCACTGAACTGTTAATAATAGCACCTTTTCCGGTTTGTGCAAAAATTTCCGCGGCATAATTATCACCTATGAGTGCACCTTTTTCATGCTTTCCGAACCCATCAGCGACATATACATCACCCTCCTGCAGTAGTTCTACACCCCGGGAGTACAGGTTACCGGTATTGCCGGCATCTTTATTTTTCTCTTCGTTGACTTCATTAACTTGCGGTCGGTACGGCATATACTGTACTGTCAGGGCCCTGCCGACAAGTACCTGACCGGGATGAACGCATTCCCACTTGCTGCCATCATACTGGTTTCTGTATCCTTCTCCATTCAGCACTCCATACGCAAGAGTAACCGGTACTTTTTTTATTCTTTCCAGGATATCATCCGAAACTCTTGGACGACCATCAAAAAAGCGCTCACCTGTCCATTCTTTCGTGTATTCAATGAGGTCTTCTTTTGTAAAATTGTGTACCTGGGCATCGATGGTTAAAGGTATCACACCGCATGTGAAAATAATACCTGCATACAGTACCGGTACGAATGCTTTGAGTTTCATCGTGATATCTCTCCCCTATTTCGTTTCATGGTGTCAATATATTTCACATAGTATACTATGTTTTAACCTGACAAATTCATACATTATTTTAATCACGAAGAACGTATCTATCGATACCATGATTAAAAAAAATCTTACCATGATTCATTGTCTGAACCATGCTAAGGAAATTATGTATTGGAACATTTAAAAAATTGAGGAAACAATCGTGGAAACCTTACAAATAGAATTCTGGTTATGTTTCTGTGAAAACAACCTGATTTATCGAAACAATCGTTCAAACTGGAGCCAACGGTCGGATTCGAACCGACTACCTATTCATTACGAGTGAATTGCTCTACCAACTGAGCTACGTTGGCTCCCAACCGGAATAATTTACATAAATACTACGATAAAGTCAATCCAAAGAATCAACGGTGATCATAACCCATTCTTCCCATCCGATAACATCAAATTCAAGGTTCGAAGCTTTCTTGTATCAATACCAGGCGTTCTCAATTCCTGTCCGGATAAAAGCTTCAAGATTTTCAAGCGGTGTTCCATACTCGATGAAATCAGCATCCTGGAGAATGAACTTCCCGCCGGGTTTGCCGATTTTCATGGTTTCTTCGGTTACCTTTTTTATCTGGTCAATGGTGCCGTCCTTGATGATATTTACATGGTCGACGCTTCCAAGTATTACATATTCGCCGTTAACCATTTCTTTTGCTTTCGCAAGATCGGCGTCGCCAAGCGGAGGAGGTGAAAAGGGTTCAACAACTCTGACACCCAGATCCTTATATGATTCTACGAGGTTCATGATTTCTCCGCAATTATGATACATGCCGGGCGTACCGTTTTCCTGGACAATATCGATATATTTTTTTTCATACGAGAGAATATATTCGTCATAAAATTTCTTTCCGAGAAAACCGCCGGGGACATTCCCTCCGACACAATGCACATCAACACCGGCAGCATCAATTGCCCTGGTATAATCGATAATTCTGTCCATTGCGAAATTCATGAGCTTATCGTAATATGGCTGATCGATGAGAAACAACTGATACAGCTCATCGAGCCGGATAAGTGAAGAGGCATTATTAAATGGGCCATGGGGAGACCATGAACCAAGAATTCCGTCATCGCCGAGTGCATCTTTTACTTTTTTAACTCTCTGTTTCACCTGTTCCGGCCAGAATTCAGGCATTCGTGGTTCATACTTTATAAGAATATCAAGGTCGGATTCTTTTTCGACAGGTTTTTTCGTACATGCAAACATGAATGTACCCGGGCGAATCTCATTGATCGAGAAATCCTGAGTGAGCGTTCCATCCGGTGTTTTTATTGAAGAACGCTTTATTACTGTGTCCCCATGCTGGATATCCTCGGTATGGACTTCCCAATTTTCGGTCTGCTGGGAAACATCCACTCCACCCATGTGAATATGAAGCGGATCGTTAATATCATACAGCATTCTGATAAAAACATCACAACCTAACTGTTTTTGAATCTCGATTACTTTCAATTGGAGTTGCGTTAAATCCCAGGGATCAATATCTGGATACACCTGGCTAATGAAATGTCCCTGTTCCACAATGAATAAAGTCACCGGGACTCTGTCCGGCATTTCGCCGTTAAGCACTTTCAAAAATCTTTCGCGTGATGTCATTTTGATATCCCCTGCTCAGATTCGGTAACGTTTGACAAACTTCATGTAATATGAAACTATCGAATTATATCTTTGAAATCAAGTAAATAAACAATTGTAATCAGTTTGAAAAGAACCGATACGCTTTTCTGTCATTCAATCAGTAAAATTGCGACTCTTTGCTACCGGATTTTTATTTGCTCATACCAAGGGAACTGAGTGACCGTTCCAGAATTGCCAAAATGAGCGATTTGAATGATATTCCCGAAGCTGCCGCCTGCCTGACAAATATCCCCGAAACGGTCGAAAGTCCCGGGAGCGCATTCACCTCGAGAAGGTAAGGAAGCCCGTTTTTGCCTGTCCTGAAATCAAATCGTGCATAATCACGGCATTCGAGAACATTCCAAACCGTTAATGCCATGTTTTCCATTTCAGTGATTCGACTCCTGTCAATTGCAGGAGTCATATCGAGGCGGTCGGTATTGTGACGTTTGTATTCGTAACTGAAAAATGGAATATCATCCTCATGACCGAGCAGAACCTCACATGTTGTTAATGTATAAGGTGGATTATTCCCAAGTATTCCAATACAGAAATCGCGTCCTTCCATATAATTCTCAACTAACGCCGGCTGGTTATAATCATTTAGTATTATCGCGATTCTTTCAACAAAGTCTTCCATGTTCTTAACCAGGGAACAATTATAGATGCCGCGGCTTGAACCATCACAGTTCGGTTTTACAAATGCCGGAAATCCGAACGAAGGCGGTGCATCCGGGATTTTATAATAAAGTTCAAATTCTGATGTTCGGATACCGACATCTCTTGCGATACGTTTTGTCAGCGCTTTGTCCATCGTTATACCCAATGTAACGGCATCAGAACCGGTACAGGGTATTCCGAGCATACTGCAGATAACGGGAACAAACGATTCCCGGTCACGGTTTCCCCAGCCCTCGGCAATATTGAATAGTATATCGGGCCGTTCTTCTGTGATTCGGGTAATGAAGCTCTCGTCGCATGGTAAAGGCACAACCCCGCCTTTCAATGAAAGCACGTCGGATAGAGCATCTATCGTATCCGTTGTTTCATACTCTGCATGAGTATCCGTACCTTTCGTGGAAGGATCTTTCAGATTATATGCGAACCCTATCCTGAGCATTTATTCTCCAGAGATAAACAGAAATCGTGAATATGCGTTAATGCCTTTTGAAATAAAGCAGGCGGCTGCCCGATATTTAATCTGAAATGGTTTTCAACCTCGAAAGTATTTCCGGGGAGCACAAAAACACCATGTTTTTGTATCAGTCCCCGTGTAAAATCTTCGCTGAGGAGTTGATAATCATATCGCGGAAAAGCGACTGCCCCACCTTGAGGAGGAATAAGAGAAAGACCATAAGTATTCTGAACCATCTCTTCCAGCGAGGAGCGATTACTCCGTAGAACAGAACAGTTATTTTCAAGGAAAGCAGGCGCATTTTCCAGAGCCACCGCGGCGAGAAAATCGCTCACAGGCGACAGAGTATGAGTTATGTAATCCCTGAAATCACGTATCCTGTAAATAAGCGATTGAGGAGCAACAATCCAGCCCATCCTGAGTCCTACCAGTCCAAAACATTTTGTTATCGACCCGGTGGCGATAACATTTTCATCCGGACGGGCAAACGATGTAATCGGCGGATTCCCTCCAACCGGCAGAAATCTGTAATGTTCATCTACAATTACCATGGCACCATGGAATGCGGCTTTTTTCAGAATTTTTCCGGCTACATCATCGGGCAGCATACTACCTGATGGATTATGAGGTGTATTTATTACAACCACACCGGTCGTGTCATCAATAAGATTGCATACTTCATCAGGTTCCGGAATAAATCTTCTTTTCGAATCAAGATGGTAAAATTTTAATTGAGCGCCCAGGGCCCGCGGGACTTCATACAGCGCCTGGAACGAGGGAAACGGTACAACGACCGAGGTTCGTTGTTCCAGGCTTATGCAAAAAAGAATAAACAGGGCTTCGCTCGTTCCGGTGGTAACCGTAATGTTTTCAGGATTTATATCATTCCCGTAGGTTGCGGAAATTGCGCTTCTCAAACGTTCCGTACCACGGGTATCGTTATCTTTCAGAATGAGTTCGGAGATTGATTCGGTGGTTTCGCCACACCTGCTCAGCAATTCTCCGACGGTAACATCAGGCATACCGCTTTCGCCAAGATTAAAAGGACAAAAATCCTTGTATTCGGCAAGCCAGTTCTCCATTAAAAAACGACGTAATCTCACCGGTTCACTCCGCAGGATAGTGCCGATATAGATTCTACAACCCTCTGTGAGAGGGGTCTCGCATCGGTTTCTTCAAGATATTTGTACCATTCGTTTATACACTCACAGTATTCATATTCAAGCGATTCAGAATCACGGAATATATTGTACCTATTCAATAAACCATGAATCAATCTCTCCGTACAGGAAGGACAACCCACAGGAATTCTGTCAGGCAGAGGCATGTGCACGAAAGGACTGACATAGGGTTTTATGTCCGGAACAACCTGCTTCAATACTTTGTAAATTGAATAAAGAGAAGGAAGTCTGATACTATTGTGCTTTAATAATAATTCAACAAGTGTATGGCTTTGAAGAGTTATCGGTTCTATATGAATTTCATCTGCGCCCATATCACGAGCAGATCGAATTGAAATTACCGCATCCTCAATGGCTTCCGATTCGGTTAAAAACGGTAGTCCTAAAAGTACATATATCTGTGCTTCGGCGATTCCATTCAGTGTTTCAACAGCTCTATCAATTTCCAGGAACGTACTTCCCTTGTTGACACAGAGTTCTCTTTTCGTATCATCCGATGTTTCTAAGCCGATTGCAATTGATAAAATTTTATTGGGCCCGAGAATTTCCCGCAATAATGCAATGATGTCAGCGTGGACAAATTCAGCGCGGCTTTCCAGAACGACTTTTTTAATCGAATGAAACTTCCCTATTTCTGCCAGAATGTCTTTCAGTGCCTCGAAGTTCAATTCGGAAGGGTTCAATACCGACCCGGAATTATAGAGCGAAATGATGGATATATGTTTCATGTCATATTTTGCAATTTCGCTGCGAAATTGTACCACCGTCTCATCGACTGTCGGAACACCGCCCTGAAGGGTGCCGGCATAATGCCCGCACATTACGCAACCGCCACCACGCTTCACCCAGGTACATCCCGGCCCTCGTAACGTAATAACAAGACGATTTACCGGCTGACCGTTTAGATAGCCGGTACGAATATCCGATGAGGCTGCCCTGTCGTGGGGAAAAGAGGTGATTGGCGTGGCTGCCCGAATGGAGCGCATTACACTCCGGAGAGCTTCAACTGACGTTTTACATACCGTTTTCATTCGAAAAAATATATACGTTTTTCACTTTTTTTACAAATGATTTCAATTTCTTTTGTTGTTACAAAGTTCATAATCATTACTGTTATTCATCATGATGCTCTTTTAATAAATGTATTGAGTTACACTGATACTATTCGAATTATATATGATTATATATTGATAATTTTTAAGTTCTGTAAAAAAAACAATCAAGTTTCATGTTTAATCTGTCGAGGGTCACCGTGAAGTTTTCATTTACATGCACTTGTCAGTAACACATGATTATACTATTTACTAATTACAAAACAATTATTTAATTCTTATCATTGATACTGATTTCCCGTTTTCGTAATCTATTGTAAAAATAATCTATATAAAGAGCACAACACAATTTTATTCATTCATACATGGATTTTCAAGGATTATCTGTAATCCTCTGCAAATCCGATTTTCAAACATATCATCTTAATACAAAATTGTTTATCTTGACCATACATGCTAAATACTATATTATTAGACATCCGTGAAAAATATTTTTCATTTAAAAAAGTGTAAATTGTGCAGTTACTAAAAAAACATACTATTTGTTTTTTTCGATTACATCAAGATTAAAAAGTCAAGTATTTTAATGTACAAATACCTTTAGTATAAGGCAAAATATGGCATTTTCAATACCCGATAAAATTTTTAAATTTCTCTACTTTTTGCTTTCGATTCTTTCAATTGTAGGTGTAATTGAAATTTTACTTGTGAAAGGTTTTTTCTTCGAAAAACCTGATTATTTACTGATAATTACTCTCATTACACATATTTCAATAATTACGCTTTATTTATTCTGGATAGCAGGGAGTATCTTAAAAACCGGTTGGAATCCAAGAACAATAATGCCTGACCTCATTCTTACAGGTCTTCTTGTGGTCATGAAATTTCCCGTTCAACTGGGAGGAAGTCTCGTTTCATTCAGAATTATCTTTTCGCTTGCCGCCGTTTTTTTTAAAAGAACCCAAATATCTACATTTTTTGCACAGATACGTCTTAATCCCTCAAGGCTTCTTATTCTATCGTTTATAGCGGCAATACTGGTTGGAGTTATGCTTTTGATGTTTCCTGCAGCAACAGTAGATCATAGAGGGGCGAGCTTTGTAGATGCTGTTTTTACATCAACTTCCGCAGTATGTGTAACCGGGCTCATCGTACAGGACACCGGTTCCTTTTTTTCAGTTTTCGGGCAGATAATAATTGCAATACTTATACAACTCGGCGGACTCGGGATTATGACATTTTCCAGCCTGTTTGCAATGATTGTTGGCAGACATTTGGGTTTAATGCATGAAGAACACATGCGTGGGATACTGGACCAGGGCAACAGAGTTGATATATACAAGCTCATTTCACATATTATCATTATAACTGTAGTCTTCGAATCATTTGGCGCTTTTCTCCTTTTTTTCAAATGGCTGCCGGGTATGAGTATTCAGAATGCCGCATTTGATGCGGTTTTCCATTCCATTTCCGCATTTTGCAACGCTGGATTCAGTCTCTATTCCGACAGTCTCTCACGGTATGTCGATGATGTCTATGTAAATGTGGTTTTTATGACACTTATAATTTTTGGCGGACTCGGATTTTTTGTAATCAATGATCTACGACAAAATTCCCGTCATTTTAATCCGCTTTCAATACGATGGCACCGGATTTCAGCTCACACGAAAATTGTAATAATAACCACTATGTTCCTTTTGTTTACAGGCACATTGTTTGTTTTCTTTTTTGAATTTGACAACACCATGCTGAAACTTTCAACATCGGGTAAACTTTTAGCCGCTGCGTTTCAATCCGTCACTTTACGTACCGCGGGTTTTAATACTTTAGAAATCAGCGGTTTAAAAGATACGACTCTTTTCCTGTGTATTGTGCTGATGTTTATTGGTGCTTCACCTTCTTCTACCGGTGGAGGGATTAAAACGACAACGTTTGCCGTTCTGATTCTGTCGGTGCGTTCATTATTATTATCAAGGAATAAAGTTGAGGTGTTCAACAGAACAATTTCCTCCCAGACAGTCTATAAATCTGTTGCAATTTTACTTTTTTCATCTTCATTTCTTATTTTATTCTGTGTATTGTTACTCGAAACACAGGAGGGCTCTTTTTTGGATATTCTATTTGAGGCTACTTCAGCAATTGGTACAGTCGGACTTTCCACCGGTGTAACCAACCATCTCAACGGAATCGGGAAAATTCTCGTATCATTACTGATGTTTATCGGCAGAGTTGGACCTCTGACCGTTGCTCTTGCGCTCGGAGAGGTGAGAAAAGTAAATGTAGAGTTTCCTTCAACAAACATATCTGTCGGATAAAACACATGGAAAGAACATCGGAATATCACATTATCATCGGGGAAATATAATAATTCTTCAATCATAACAGAATATGAAACCACGTGCAAAAAGAGCGAGGTTGTAAAAGAATGTGAGGAGGGCGGTGAAAAAGTCTTTTCACACGCCCCTGTTTGAAATATATGTCTGTGGTGCTGTCAAGGGCAAGACAAGCTGGCCTTTATGTAATTACATTGTATTTCAATATATTACTGCAAACAGAAATTTGTCGGTTCTTTAAAAACCGTGCTGCAAGGGCCAGCTCTTGACAGCGCATTACCCGGAGATTATGAGTTTTTCACCAGACTTTTAGAAGCATTAGGAAAAAATAACATTTGTATTTTTTATGTTGTTTTGTGAATACTGTATAAATCTTTTTTGCATGTAATGATTTTAATTAAACCGGATATACTTTATATACGATATATGAATGTGCTGGCTCCGGAATATAGGTACTTTGCAGGCATAGATTTGTAGCTGCATGATCCGTACTAATACTTATTGCATAAAGGTAAAAAAAATGAAGCGATTTCTTGTTATCGGCCTGGGACAGTTCGGTTCCGAACTTGCTAAGATTCTTCATAGTAAGGGTGCCGAGGTTATTGCTGTTGACAGCAATATGGACCTTGTCGAAGATTTTAAGGATTTGGTTACCAAAGCAGCATGCATTGACTCTACGGACAAAGAAGCTCTTGCTACCTTACAACTTGAACAAATCGACGCAGCCATTGTAGCAATCGCAGAAAACCGTGAGGTGAGTATTCTCACAACTGCAATTTTAAACGAGCTCGGAGTGGAAACGATAATTGCCCGGAAATCTGAAAATTTACACGGTAAAATACTGGAAAAAGTCGGGGCATCACGAGTCATATCACCGGAACTCAATGTTGCCGAACAACTTGCCCGTAGTCTTATTTCACCAGGGCTTTTGGAACACATCGCGCTTCCCGACGGACATACGATTTCCCAGGTAGAAGCGCGTGAAGATTTCTACGATAAAACACTTATCGAACTCGATTTACGGCATAATTACGGTCTTCTTGTCGTTGGCATACAAAGGAAAAAACCCAGGGTTAACGAATCCGGAGAGATTTTTTTTGAAACCGAGAACATCAGTCTTCCCTCTGCTAAAGAAATAATAAAGAAAGACGATATTTTAATTCTTGTCGGCATGAAAGAGGATATTGAATCTTTCTTGATGAGGAGATAATCTCCGATGAAACATCAACGAAAACCAATACTTAAAAAAATAACTGCCTTTTTTATACATTTATCCATACAGCGAAGGATAACTGCAGCTATATTTTTAGCATTTATACTTATTCTTCCCTCGGTATTCATGTCGTTGTTCTATTTTTCCAGTCTTTTAGAGGAAATTACGATAATCATCGAAACAGATGTAAAACTGGGAAAAATGGCGAATGATCTTTCATTGACAATGCTCGATATAAGGCGTTATGAGAGAAACTACCTGGTATTCGGCAGTGCGGCAGAACGTGAGAAGGTTGAAAAATTAATTGTACATGCCGATTCAGCACTCAAAATTGCCTATGAAATCGCGCCTGAATCCGAGCGGAAATCGGTACAAGAGCTTTCCCGGCAATTTACCGTGTATTCCAACAGTTTCAGTATGCTTGTTGAACACACTTTGCAAAACCCTCCGGAAGACAGGATTAACACCATTAAAAACCGTTTTTCAAAAAGCTTCAATGAATTCCAGTCAAATTACAGACATATTCTCACCATGCTCAATCAGGCCTCGGAGGCAGAAAGGGATTCGATCATCGCCATAGCTAGCGAGCATCTGGATGCCTCATCATTTGACAGGCTTATCAACATTGAAACTTCTTCGGATCAATCCGTACTGCCGTCCTACATCCAGGAAAATCTTGACAATTCCCGGCAGTCTTTTCTGCTACTGGCGCATGATCTTGCAGAAAAAAGCTGGAAAAATGTGTTAACCCGAAAAAACGAAAGCCAGCGTATAGAAGCACGGGCAATACGTAATATTTTATCCGTCCTTATACTGACCGGCATTATCTGTATTTTTTTAGTCACACTGCTGCCCAAAAGAATTGTCAGACCTATTAAAGTATTAAACCGGATTTTAAAACATGCCGGGAAGGGAGATTTCAGTACACAGGCGCCTATTTACACCAATGACGAAATTGGCGAGCTTGCAGGTAACTATAATGATGTGCTGGATCAATTGCGGCTTTATGATAACCTCAAAACAGGTAAAATTGCTTCCCAGAAACGTATCCTGGACCGTCTGCTGGAAAATCTTCCCATGCCGGTATGTATCGTGACCGTTAATTTCATTGCTCCTTTTTATAACACATCGTTTGCACAAATTTTTGGTTCATCCGTGCCTGTTAAACCTCCTGATGGAGGTCTGGAAATTGAAAATATTGAAGTGATGAATAATTTTGCAGATGAACTCAAGAAAAAAATGTCGGGTACAAAAAATAACATTTTTCTTGATATACATGACCGTGACGGTGAGGTTGTCAAGTTAAAAGGACGTCTTATCCGAAATTCCGTTATGGAACTTGAATCTGTTGTTATCGTCGGTGTTTCCGAAAAAACTTAAAAAATGGGGATAATTATTTTGGAGCGTATAGGAATAACTACCACTATCCCTTCCGAAGTTGTATGGGCTGCAGGCGCAGTCCCGGTTGACCTTAACAATTTGTTCATAACCTCGGAACGCCGGAAAGAGTATATAAAAACGGCCGAACGCGATGGATATCCCCGTAATATATGTGCATGGATAAAAGGTATGTACGGCGCTTTGCAGTACCATTCTGACATTAAGACTGTTATTGCGGTAATCCAGGGAGACTGTTCAAATACCCATGCGCTCATGGAAACGCTGCAACTCAAGGGTATCACCACAATCCCATTCGCTTATCCCTACAATCATAATGCACAGACGATTGCATATGAAATATCACATCTTGCCGAAAAACTCGGTACGGATATGGACTCTGCCGAAAAAATGCTAAAAAAACTCAACCCAGTCCGCTTGCTGCTTGACCGGCTCGATAACATGACATGGAGGGATAACCGGGTAACCGGTTACGAAAACCATTTATGGCTCGTGACATCAAGCGATTTCAACGGTGATATTGAGAAGTATTCACGGGAGCTTTCCATTTTTCTCGATACGGCGCAGAAACGAACTCCATGCAAAGATTCCGTTCGTCTCGGATACATCGGCGTTCCACCCATACTCGATGATATTTATTCCTTTGTCGAAGAGTATGGCGCACGGTTTGTGTTTAACGAGGTACAGCGTCAGTTTTCACTGCCAAAACGTACGGGCGGGCTTGTAGAACACTATCTCGCCTATACCTATCCCTACGATATTTTTCACCGGCTTGATTATATAATTCCCGAACTTAAGCGCCGTAGAATTCAGGGTGTCGTTCATTATGTACAGAGTTTCTGCCACCGTCACATCGAGGACCTGATTATTCGTAAAATAATTGCACAGCCAGTGCTGACCATCGAGGGCGAATCCCCGGGGTACGTTGACGAGCGTACAAAAATACGCCTGCAGGCATTTATTGAAATGCTTGAAGCACAATAAAATGTATTCTTTTCGTAAGAGTCATAGGGCAAAAGCATAGAATTGAAAAAAATCGACAGTAGTCGCTGATTGCTCAAATCCATGCGATTACATAGATGCCTGCCCCCCGAAATCCAATTTAGTGATAAACGAAAGCAGAGTAAGTTATACAGTTTAAAATAAGAAAACGTGATTATCTCCAATTGAATTTGAACTTACGATGCATGTAAAAAATGGGGGATCGCCAGGATAATTAACAGCACTTGATTTTCTTTCACTCAGAATCTATATTATTTGCTTAATTTCATTATGAAGGTGACGGAGAAAAAGATTATTTTTTTACGTACCCTCGAATGAAATGCATGACTTCTGTTGCTGTCATCGGTCTATTCGACCCGACAAGCCAGTCTCGTCGACCAGGCAGAAGAGCAAGTAAATCAACGTTTCTTGCTTACCCTCGACAGTTTAAATCCTGATCCTGATAGTATTTCTCAGGACTTTAATATAGCATCTTTACTATGTGAGATATAATGGCACGAATAATAGCCATAGCGAATCAAAAAGGAGGGGTGGGTAAAACCACTACTGCTGTCAATCTCGCCGCCAGTCTTGCGGCATTGGAACGAAAAACCCTTCTTATTGATATGGACCCGCAGGGTAATTCTACATCCGGTTTAGGAATAGATACCAATCTATTGGAAAATACTGTGTACGAAACAATCATTGAGAAAATTCCCGCTCAAGATGTAATTGTGGAAACTGAAATTGATTTTCTCAAGATTCTGCCTTCGGATATTCGTCTTTCAGGGGCGGAGGTTGAGCTTGTAAGTCTGATTGCAAGGGAACGAAAGCTTCTCAATGCTCTGTATAGTCTCGAAAATGACTATGATTACATATTGATAGACTGTCCGCCTTCTCTCGGAATACTGACCTTGAACGCCTTTGCCGCCGCAAAATCCGTGATGATTCCCATACAGTGCGAGTATTATGCTCTCGAGGGTGTAGGCCAGCTTTTAAATTCTATCAGGCTTGTTCAGAAAAATCTCAATCCGAACCTTATTATTGAAGGAATTCTCCTTACGATGTATGACTCACGGTTGAATCTATCCAACCAGGTGCTTGATGAAGTACGGTCCTACTTCGATAACAAAGTGTATGAAACTGTCATTGTACGTAATGTAAAACTCAGCGAAGCCCCGTCTTTTGGTAAGCCGATCATACTTTACGATATTCTTTCATCAGGTGCCAAAGCCTATATCCAGCTTGCGAAAGAGGTTGACAATGCATAGAAAAGCCCTCGGAAAAGGACTTGATGCCCTCTTCAATTCAAATCTTACAAGAGAAGCATTGGGAGAAGAAAAAATCGCCACCCGGAGAATCATTACCGTTCCGATCAACGATATTATCCCGAACCGTGAACAGCCCCGTGAGCGTTTCTCCGAAGAGGCAATGGAAGAACTGAAGAAATCGATAGCCGAAAACGGCATTCTCGAACCTCCCATAGTCCGTCGAACAGATGATTTTTTTGAATTGGTTGCAGGAGAGCGTCGTTTCAGGGCTGCGAAGGAACTCAATTTTGAGACCATTGAAGTCATATTGATGGATGTCGAATCAGATGAGAAGATGATTCTTTTATCCCTGATAGAAAATATTCAGAGAGAAGACCTCAATGCGATAGAAGAGGGCAAAGCTTACCAGCAGATAATGAACACCATGAACCTGACTCAGGAAGCGCTCGCATCGTTGGTTGGAAAGAGCCGGAGCGGGGTTGCAAATACGATGCGCCTTCTTAATCTTTCAGAGCAGGTGCAGTCGCTTGTCAGTGATAGTTCTCTTGCGCCCGGCAGCGCCCGCGCTCTCGTTCCAATTGATGATGAAAAGCTCCAGTACAAGCTTGCCCGCAAGATAGCATCCGGGAATCTCTCCTCCAGGCAGGCTGAATCGCTTGTGAAACGCGCACTTTCACATATACCGCCCACAGCCCTTAAAAAACATCTTTCGCCTTTCATGGAAAACACACGTGTTGATATTCAGCGTATCATGGGAACAGAAGTCAGAATAAAGGGAGATGACGATAAAGGAAAAATTGAGATTGACTATTACTCCAGTGAGGATTTTGAACGAATCATCGAAGCCATAAAAGGCGGTTCGCTGGAATGAATTATATGAAAGAAAGCACCAATTTCCCCAAAAAATAATAGCTGCACACATTACCTGCGTCCTTGAAGGCAGCATTACCATGAACATGATGAGTTTATGCAAGAAGTCACATCCACACGGCGGTGCCGGAATCGGCCCGACAGTGAGTTCGAATATAAGGTGCGAACAATCGGACACTGATGGTGTTGGTTATGAAACACATACTCTATGGAATTAACTA
This sequence comes from Candidatus Latescibacter anaerobius SCGC AAA252-E07, assembly GCA_000403035.1. GTDB lineage: Bacteria > Latescibacterota > Latescibacteria > Latescibacterales > Latescibacteraceae > Latescibacter > Latescibacter anaerobius. The sequence goes on from AQSL01000164.1 coordinate 50,024, forward strand.
CATAATTCATTATCGGATCTTTAAAAAACACATACCTCTCATCTGCGGATTAGTCGTTACGAACAAATGTAATCTCCAGTGCCGTCACTGCAGATTAGCCAATCGTGGGACAAACGATCTCTGTTTTGAAGAAATAACAACTGTGGTTCATTCATTTTATAAAGAGGGTGGCCGTAATCTCTATTTGGAAGGCGGGGAACCATTTATATGGCATGACAGACAGTATAATCTTGAAGATATTGTTGAATATTCTCATACAATTGGATTTCTCACGGTTATTATTTATACAAACGGCACAATCCCGTTACAAACATCAGCCGACACAGTATTTATCAGTTTAGACGGACTTCAGAAAACTCATGATTTTTTGCGTGGAAAATCATTTAACAAAATAATGAATAACATTCACGAATCACCCCATCCCTCGCTTTACATAAATTATACCATAAACAATTATAACAAAGATGAAATTGGAGCGTTTTGTGAATATATAACAACAATACCTCAAATACGTGGCATATTCTTTTACTTTCACACGCCATATTATGGATATGATGATTTATATATAGATTCTGAGGAAAGAAAAGAAATTTTACGCACGTTATTACATTATAAAAAGAACTATAAAATTTTGAATTCACGGGCAGGTTTAAAGTCAGCATTGAGAAATGATTGGAAGCGGCCTTTAGACGTCTGTTATGTCTACGAAAAAGGAAATACCTATACATGTTGCAGGTTTCCCGGAGATTCTGAATTATGCCGGAATTGTGGGTATTTAAGTTATGCAGAAATACATGCGACATTACAATTAAAACCGTCGGCTATTTATAATGCATTAAAGTATTTCTAATCCGATCTGATTGTGTTGTCTTATGTGGTCTAAAAAGAATACATGCCACATGTAATGGTTTGATGAATTTCAATGAAAACAGTATGCAAAGTAATAGTGATAGCAATAGTAAGTTTCTCTGTCATAGTCTATGGTAATAAAAAGAATGAAATCGAATATGAATTCATACAAGATGCCACCTCCTATTCATTTCGGGGAAGTTTTCTTGTGAAAGCTGATCTTGATTGTCTCATTGACATTGCATATAAATTTGAACATATATCAAAGTATGCCTCAGATGCCCGATCCGTTGAATTAGTTCAGCAAGGAGAAAATTGGTATGAGGTAACCTATACGTATCGAAGATTAATAATCTTTGAAAATAAGTCTACCTGGCGCAGGACTCTGAAACGGGACAGACAAAAAGTTGTTTTTGAAATGGTATCAAGCAAGAACAACATAAACATCATGCCGAACGTGCTGTCTTCCACCGGATACTATCAGATTAACCNGGAAAATGAAGGATATCGGGTAGAATATTTTCAAAAAATCATACTCCAACCCGGTCTTCTTAAAGCTGTTTATATTCGCAGGACGAAAAAAGAGGCGATTACTTTTTTGAAAGAGTTTAAAGAATACGTTGAAAAAACGTGCGATTAAGAGGGCGGTGAAAAAGTCTTTTCACACACCCCTGTTTGAAATATATGTTTGTATCGCTTTCAAGGGCAAGACAAGCTGGCCCTTATGTAACTACATTGTATTTCAATGTATTACTGCAAATAGAAATGTGTCAGTTCTTTTAAAACAGTGCTGCCAGGGCCAGCCCTTGACAGCACATTACCCTAAGATTATGAGTTTTTCACCACGCTTTTAAGAATATTCCATACGGTAAACAGTGAGCATTAATTTGATTGTATAAAGGTAAAATGGAGCGTGTTGTATGATTGAAAGCTACATCAGAAAAAAGTTTACCAGATTGTTTATGAAAGAAAACCAAATAGCCCTGGAAAATACTATCCCTTCACGTGAGGAGTTAAACAGTAAATTTCAGGATATAGACGAATTAGGGATTTATCTTCATATCCCTTTTTGTAAGCAAATATGTCCTTACTGCCCCTATAACAAAGAGATTTATAGTCCCGATGTGGCTGGAAGATACGTCGCTGCTGTTAAAAAAGAGATAGACTTCTATTCTGATATTGTTGGGAACAGACCGGTAACCTCCTTTTATATTGGGGGCGGAACTCCCACAACAATGCTGTATAGCGGTATTGAAGATATTATGGGGCATATCTTTGATGTGTTCAATATGCAGTGCAAAATTCATATGGAAAGCCATCCGAATGATTTGAGCTTCGACAATCTTAATACTATTGGTGCGCTGGGAGTACAGCACCTCAGCGCCGGTGTGGAGGCGCTGCAAGACAGACATCTGAAAACCCTCAACAGACCATATACGGTAAAAAAGGTGAAAGATGCGATCGAACGGTCTCTCGAAAGGGGCTTCGATTGCGTCAATGTGGACATTATTTTTGCATTGCCCGATCAGACCTGCTACGAGATTGAACAGACGGCTCATACCCTGGTAGAGATGGGTGTTGATCAGGTTGCAGCTTACCCTCTTTTCAGATTTTCATACACGAAAATGAGAGGGACTGCTCGGGGAATCAACGATAAAATCTCCATCGTCTTTACGAGAAAAAAAATGCTCAATATCCTCGAGAGAATATTTTATGATGCAGGATTTGAAAGAACCTCTGTCTGGGCTTTCACCAAATCAGGTGTCCCAAAGTATTGTTCTGTGACAGTACCTCTCTACATTGGTCTTGGTGCAAGCGGCGGCTCTTATCTGAAGGACATTTTCTATCTCAACACTTTCAATGTTGCCGAATATATCAAAACCCTTGAAAATGGAAGAATACCAATCGCATTATCGGTTGATTTGAATGAAAAGATGCAAATGGCCGGTTGGCTCTATTGGAGGATTTATGAGACAAAATTCGAGAAAGAGAATTTCAAAAAAAGATTCGGGAAAGATTTTAACGATGTCTATGGAAAATATATGAAACCGTTGGCTCTTCTCGGATTCTTGAAAGATGATGATGATCGGATAGTTCTTTCAGATAAAGGCATTTATTGGCTCCATGCGTTTGAGGACTTATTCTCAATAGATTACATTAACAAACTCTGGGGAACTTCCAAGCATGAGCCATGGCCGGAAAAGGTGGTTCTGTAAGAGGGCGGTGAAAAAATATTTTCACACACCCTGTTCATTTTCGAAGGCTTTCATTAATTTTTCCTGTTTCTTTTCAATTATATCATTCATGGAAATCTCTACCAGCTCTTTTACAGCTTCTGTTTCTACCAGTTTTTCAGGATCAAAATGCTTGAGCATTTTGATTGAATATCTATAACAGTTAGCGGGATGGTTATGGTAAAATGCGGCAATAGTAATCGTATCATTACCAAACAATATCCGAATTTCATAAGAGTTCTCTTCAAATGTAAACGGAACCTTTTTCATTAATTTCATGATTATTCACTTCCTTTCTGTAAAGATTTTGAGCAACATATCGGTGTGATAAAGAATTGTATTGGAACAAGAGAAACGTTTACCAACCAAATTTTGTAAAGAACTTGATTCTTTACGGATTTTCTATCATAATTTAAATTCCTCCGGTTTAGCATGTTCGAAATCATCCTTGCACTTTGCCAGCTCTTTCTCAACCACATCCCATATTTTTTGCAACTGTTCGTTATTCCATTCGTACATTCTTTTATTTGAACAGCTTGACAGACTTCTGATGCTGTCAAGAACACGTTGAACACGCTTTTCAGCGATTCGCTTGAAACGTTGTTCTTTTGCCTCACCTCTCATACAATAATCCTCCAAATCAGGGGAGCGGTTTCACGAACTCCGGTTTGAAATACATAACTATGGTGCAGTTAAATGCCTGATAAGGCTGCTTTTATGTAACCGCATTCCAATGAAATCAGGCATTAAAAATGTAGTAATTTGTTATTGATTTCCGTAAATAGTGAATCACTAATCAGGTAATATATAAACATTATTATGATTGTAATGTAATCATATTATACAATTTATGCAAGCACTATTTTATAAATAATGATATGTTTTTCAATAATCATACTGTTCGCATAATCAGGGAAATGCATGATACAATAATTGAAAACAGTATTGTATTGAGTATCATCGTTTATGACTATGGATTATATTTATTTTTTACAAATAGTTCCTTTTTACACCCGTGAATTTCTTTCACAAACTATGTATGAGTATATGAATGTATGTGAAAATACTTGACAAGTTTTATTTCAGTTTCTTTATTGTGGACTTAATTGTCTTCATTATTGCATTCGTATGAGAGGTGGAGGGAAAGACAATTTTTGTTATATGGAATTACCGTTAATGTTATATCCCCGGGTGCAGTTCAGACAGGATGGATGCCGAAAGCATTGGAAAAAACTTTGTCTGAGACGTACCCGTTAAGAAGAATCGGAAAACCGGAAGATATTGCAAACGCAATTATCTTTTTTGCTTCAAAACAAGCAGATTGGATAACCGGGCAAGTTTTATATGTTGGCGGTGGAAATAGAATGTGATTCAAATTTGCCTGACTGTTGGATGAAAACAGACTCGAAGAACGTTCTCTTTTTAAAATGATATGGAAAGACATATAGCTTTTTCGGTATGTTCATCCTTTTGTGTGAGGTGATGAAAAACTCTGAACGAATAAAAACGAGAAGGAGAGAGAGTATATGAGGACGAGAGGAAGCTGATAGAATGCTGTTTTAGATCATCCTGACACGGATGAGGGTTATGAAAAAGAATTGCTTTGAAAGCATTCTTCTCAGTCCTGGCGTTTACGGCTTTTGGAAAGAAACAATTAACCTATAGAGAAAACATATTTGGAGGATGAAGATGGCAGACAAAAAGACTGACCTTGCTGGGCCCGGAATCGGTAACTATGAGGAACTGGAAAAAATCTTACCGGAGGATTATAATTCGTTCCTTACCCCCAGGCAAACACAGGAGGCCATATTTATAGTAAAGAACTACATCGAGGAGAATCTATGCAAGGAACTGAAACTCATGATGGTCACCGTTCCCTTGATTGTGGATGTTGAGAGTGGCCTGAACGATTTATTGGACCGTGATGGTTCACGTACTCCTATCGAGTTCACTATTTCGAACGACCATGGAAAGAATCCGGTTCATGCTCAGGTCGTTCAAGCTGCAACCAAATGGAAACGAATGGCGCTGAAACATTTTGGCATGGGTATTGGCGAGGGGCTTTGCACCGATATGCGTGCTATACGCAAGGACTATTTCCTTGACCATGATCACAGCGCCTATGTAGACCAGTGGGATTGGGAGATGGTTATCACGGAGGAGCAGCGCAACCTGCGGTTTCTGAAAGAAGTGGTACAGAAAATATGGAAAGTACTGAAAGGTGCCGAGACGCATATTCAGGAAATCTTTCCGCAGCTTAAAACAGACAAATATCCAGATCTCCCCGATGAGCTTACGTTCCTGCATGCGGAAGATATTCTTGACAGGTACTATGATCTGCCCCGCAAGGATCGCGAGACTATAATAGCGCAGACACACACTGCGATTTTCATCTATGGAATCGGCTGGCCGCTCAAGGATGGTTACCCGCACGAAATGAGAGCGGCAGATTACGACGACTGGATTACGGAGACAATGTCGGAGGACAACAAACCCATGCATGGCCTGAATGGCGACATACTGGTTTGGAACCCTGTGACGAAACGCCGTCACGAATTAACATCGATGGGTATCCGTGTGAATGCAGAAACGCTCAAGAAACAGCTTGAACTGAGTGGTCAGAGCGATTTTCTCAAGTTACCATACCACCAGGCAATCATAAAAGATGAGATTCCGCTCAGCATCGGCGGTGGCATTGGTCAATCCCGCACGAACATGCTCCTGCTCAAGAAGGCGCATATCGGGGAGGTCAGTGTTACTGTCTGGCCTGAAATTCTAAAAGACATATGCAGAAAAAAGAATATTCATATTCTGGACTAAACAGAGGCCGCCGGCAGAATACCAATTTCCATGATACCGACACCGATAAAATAAGTACTGAATATATGGTCTCAAGCTGAATACATTCATGAGGTTACATCTCTTTAGCAGAGAAATGTAAAAATATATCGACCATTCAAGTGTATTGTTCATAACGTTATATGATCATGATTGAGCAGAAAAGTCACCAAAAATTGAGCTGGAATAATCAATTGGTTTCATGTGGGATTTTATTCAGGTAAGATGATATTATGGAATTACGTAAGTCCTTGAAAATAAATGGCGCACCAATCAGGACTCAAATCCGTGACCTGCTACTTAGAAGGCAGTCGCTCTGTGATTTTATTAAAAATTCCTAAACCTTTGAAATTCAAGCTTAAACCGTATAGCCTCTGAATTTACATCTCCTCTTGCTAATGTCATGGATTCACATGAATGCTGACATAATCTGACCCATGTGTTAGTCTTGCCTAACTTATACCATAGAAATTTACCGTATTGATGCAATCAGACATAATGATATTATACCCGTTGACAGTTTCAAGCCGTGTCTCCGGAAGGACGAACTCAACGATTTATTTCTGCTTACCAAAAACATGGAGCTGTATCTGTATTCAGGCTATAAACCAGAAACAATCGACGATGCAGTTCCGGATGTTACTGATGGAGCAAGAAAATTGCCTTCCGGTTGCGAACTATGGGGCTGATTTTTGACGAATGGAGTACGGATGACGGATTTATATCCCGGATTTCTCATGCCCTGCCTCCATTCAATAACAACTCATATTTTGAGACTGTCAAAGAAACACTGTGAACATTGGAATTCGTAGACCTTTCATAACCTAAAAGGGCGGTGAAAAAGTCATTTTTCACGCGCCCCTGTATGAAATATATGACTGTGTTGCTGTCAAGGGCTTGTAAATCAACGCTTCGCGTTGACCCTTGACAGCTTTAAATCCTGCGCCTTATAGTTTTTCACCACGCTTCTAAAGCATCATACTAGACCATCTCAGGAGAGGATCGTTAGTATCTTTTATCCATGTTATGAGTATTTCCTGGTGACGTTTCAGTGTTTTCTTGTCGATTGTGTTTATAATGTTTTTAGTTTCCCACGGATCGGCTTCAAGGTCATAGAATTCATCACGCGATGTGGGGTTGTAAATGAACTTTGTGCTCGGTGTCCGTACCATTCTTTGCCAGAATGTCTGCTGGTGACCATGATGTTCGGTAACGATATGATCTTCCCTTATGGATTTTTTTGTGCCATTTATTATCGGCATAAGAGAGTCACCATCCATTTTGTGTACTTCGCATCCAGCGGCTTCGAGAAATGTCGGTGTGAGATCACACAGGGTCACAAAGGCATCTGATACCCCCGGCTTTATGGATGGATGCGATATGATTAACGGAATTCTGGTAATGCAGTCATACATACCGAATCCCTTGTCCCAGTACCGGTATGATCCAACAGCGCTGCCGTGGTCGGCGGAGAAGACGATCAATGTCCTTTCGAGTTCACCGGATTCTTTTAGTGCATCGAGAATTCGTCCGATTTCTTCGTCGATGAGGGTTATATTACCATAATACTCGCCTATCATTTCGGGCAGGTTTTCGCGTGTGATCCAACCGGTTTTCCAGTATTCGCCGTACCGTGTGATTACCCCTGGTTTATCTAAAAGATTGCAGTCAAAATTTGGCCATGGCTTGATTTTCGCTTTACGGTACATCTCCAGGTGTTTTTTCGTGATCCGGTAAGGCGCGTGGGGTCCCCAGAAATTGCAGGAGATAAAAAATGGTTTGTCGTTCTTCGTATGGCGTTTGATGACATCTACAGTCTGGGAGGCAACGTACGCCGGGATTGATGCTGACTGCGGTCCTTCCTGCAAGGCTGAATATTGTCGATTGCCGGTGGGATCCTCCCTTTTCCAGAGTAAATTGAATCCATCGACACCCTGTTTTTTAAGGTAGTCGAGATAGTGCGGATGATCTGAAGGATAACCATATCCGCGATAGAAGGGAAGCTCGTCATATCCGTGGGCTGATGGTTTGCTGATATCTGTGCCGATGTGCCATTTTCCTACATGTGCAAGCTGCCATCCGTTTTTTTTCAGTGTGTGGCTAAAAAATTTAGTACCCGGAAGAGGATTTTGTACTCCGGCGTTAATGCGTGAAGGAACCACATTGACTCCGGTATTGAATGTGATTTTATGATTGTGCGCCCAGAGTCCGGTTTGTATGCATGTCCGTGCAGGTGAACAGACAGGAGCCGGAGTGTATGCATTGTTGAACCGTATACCGTTTTTAGCCAGACGATCTATATTCGGGGTCTGTACGATATCGTTACCATAACAACCGATGCAGTCCTGACGCTGCTGATCAACAAAAAGGAACAGAATGTTTTTTATTTCATTCGGTTTTTCACTTTTTCCGGACTCTTCATTTGTTATGGATAAAGCCTGTTTTGCGCCAAGCAATACACCAGCCCCGGCAAAGTCTGCTTTCTTCATGAACTCTCTTCGATCCATTTTTCATTCCTCTCTTAAAAAGGTTAGTATAACGTTTGCCCTTAAAATTTTATCCGATATTCCAGATTATCATTTTTTCTTTTTTGATTTTACACATTCGTATGAGTCAGAATCTCAGCGGATAAAATATCCCTCGTCTATACTGTTTTAAGCCTTTATTTCCAGGTTATCTTATATTCTGTATATGGATCATTTTTCGTTAAAGAACTCGTGATAGTAATTGAAACATGTCTACAACCACATATTTCGATTGCTCGTTCCATCCAACCACCTATACGATATTCAATATAATTATCAAGTTCAGGGAATTTTGTTATGTAAACGACAATATTACTTTTTGAGTAATCATCTATTTCAACTTCGCTCGGTTTATAATAATTATGAATGATAGAAGTTCCTTTTTTAATTAACACATCCGGCGAGCATAATTTTACTAAAACTTTATATATTCCTTTCAATCCATATTCGGCACTGTATCGCCCACAATCCCATGCACCCTTCCTGCTATTATTATAAAAAAATTCACAAATCTTAACAGTAGGATCCGATATCATTTCCTTAAGCGGATACCAGTCACTTTTATGTATAGGAGAACTATAGACTTTTTGTGCTTGAGGTGATAGTGAATTCAACCAACGGCCATAAGCTTTGTTACCAAATTTTTTAATAATAAATAGTGGTATTGAAATCATCGCCTCACCCTTGACTTGCATTCAATAATCCTCCTATTGTAATTATGTTCGCCAAATGGAATTTAAAACGAGATTAAATTATTAATAATAATTTTTATAGAACATTAATATATATATATATATTATTCATTATTTCAAAACAACTTTTTTATTCATAATTTGACGAATATGCAATTTTATAAAAAAATGCAACCAGGTATACATTAATTGACCGTTATGGTGGTAAGTATAAACAAAAATATAGTACCTTATAGAAAAAGTTAAAAAAGCCTCGACAAAAAACAAGTCAAAGCTTCATTACCAACTTTAATTGATATAAGCTGATACAAATTCAAGAATGATAATGTGTCTTTTATGTCAGGAATTTATCTAATGCATTGATTTTACTGGTCGGGGTGGAGGGATTTGAACCCCCGACATCGTGCTCCCAAAGCACGCGCGCTAGCCGGACTGCGCCACACCCCGATTAAAAAACCCAATTTATTAATTTTTATTAGATTAGTCAAGTTTAATTCGTCTCCTGGCATTCCCCCCTTTTTTTTAAAGCCCTTCAGGTCGAAATTTTGCTGGAAATAATCTCTTTTCCGAATACGAAGTGGTTTATATCGTCGTTTACGTGCACGTTCCAGAGTCCGGGCTACTGCGGCGGTTATCATATAGTATGGATAGCCGGGTATATCGCTTAAACGTTTACGGGGCAATTGGTTAGAAAGCACCAAGAATTTTTTTAAAAGGTTTTCAGGTAATCATGCGCAGAATGACGCAGCAAGCATAATTATAACTCCCATATTCCTGATATTTGTTACCTTAAACCATCTCTGTGAAGCCTGAGAAAACGGATTGTCTGACCCCTGACAACAAACTCCTTGTCCTTGTTTATGATACTTTACAACCATTTTAAAATCGGATTGGGGGTGGCCGCCAGAAAAAGTTAAATAACCTTCACTACCGCTTTTACCTCGCAAAATAATAAATGTTATTTCATATACTCCAGATGCGATGAAACAGGAGTAGGTCAATGAAAAAATGGATAATATCAATCGAATATCTTGACTTGTATACTGCCGAATATCTATATTATACCTGTTTGTAAAAAGGAGGTTGCATGTCAGCATCGCAGTATATTGATATTGTCGAAAGTAAAATCGGAACAATTTTAAACCAGATCGAAACCATTACAAAAGCCGGAGATATGATAGCCGGCGCTGTTCTTGGTGGAAACAGGGTATTTGTTATTGACAGTTACCGGATAATTGAAACAGAGATAATAAACAGATCATCAGGCCTGGCGCTCTTCAGATCATTCAACTCCGGTATTGATACTTTCAGTCAGGGTGATGTTCTTCTATTATCCGCATTCCACCCTGATAACGAAACCGATCTGAACACTTTGAATCGAGCACATTCCTCCGGAACTCTGGTCATAACCGTTTCCCCCGAAGGAAAACTCTCTGAAAATGCAGATATTGCCCTGTTAAATTCCGATGATCCGGGTAACGGTGTTATTACCATCCCCTATTCAACCCGTCATTTATGTCCCATCAGCGGAACAATCAATGCTGCATTTGCATGGGCGATCGCAGCGGAAACCACTTCCTCAATCATGAATTCGGGTGAAAAACCCACCGTGTATTACGGCGAATATCTGAAAGACGGAGCAGAGAAATTGTCTCAGGCAAGAAACAGATTTTTATTGCTTGGATATTAAGCGGAGAAACTATGAACAATAATTTTACATATAACCGTTCAGTATCAGAATCGCAAAAGCATACAAGAAGGGATTTTATACGTTCTATGCCTCTTGCCGGACTCGGTGTTTTCGGCATCGGGTATTTTATTCAATCCTGCGCTGAAAAGGGAATCACTCCTACAAATGAACTTACGAAACATTACATCGAAGGTATGCAGGAAATTATAAAAACGGTTAAAGAACGTGAACTTGACAACATTAAGCAAGCTTCAGCGCTTGTTGTTAACACAAGACTTCTCGGCCATGATACCTACGCCTCACTCAAGGGGGGAATGTTTCCCTATGAAATTGATAACAACAGACCGGGAAGCCCTCATATCTTCACATTTGATACCATTCATAACGCCTCGAAAGGGGATGTTATTTTAACGAATGATCCTGGTATTGTTCGCGGATTTTCCGAACGAATGGTAAAAATTATCGGGATTACATCACCATCGGTACTCAACAAAGATACTCCTTCCGGAACCCTTGAAAACATGGGAACTTTTCGTATCGAGGATTTTTCGGATATTGTTATACACTGTCATGTGCCCTATACTGATGGAATTTTACATGTTGAGGGTATCGATATTCCTATCTGTCCTGTTTCAGGAATCATACATTCTATCATATACTATTCACTTGCAGCTGAAATTGTCACAAGTCTTGCCGAGAGTGGCATTTATCCGAAAATCAGTTGAAAATTCGAAAATTTGACTCATACCACCCCGTCATCTGTTTCTGATATTAATAAACGGAAAGCTCCTGAGCTAAATATGCCTCCTAAAAGTCTGGTGAAAAACCCTTTCATTTTGGGTAATGAGCTGTCAAGGGACGGCCAATAAAGAGAATAAAAATAAATAATGAAAATTTATTACCTGTGATAAGCTAATGATAAATAATATGTTTTATGAATGGCCGGCTTGTCTTGCCCTTGACAGCAACACAGCCATATATTTCATAAAGGGGTGCGTGAAAAGACTTTTTCACCGCCCTCCTAAGGACCATTAACAAACGAGAATAGACTGGTTTTTTCGGCATAATCGCTTTACGTGCTTTTTTTCGTTTTTTTATAGGAACTTGAAAAAAGAAATATATCGATATGTGAAACCATAATGAGCGCTTTACATAAAATCTTTCATACATTTTTTTGTGTTTATATCAGAGTGTGTTGTAAAATATATAAAAGTTCTGTTTCTATGGCTGTATCCATGAAAAAAGTAACAAATGAAACCAATTTTGTTTCTTTACACACTATATATTTTAATACTATTCCCGGGTAATACGACTGCTGCCGACATTACTGTTTTCCAGCTTAAACCAATGAAAGAAACAGTTTTATTACTTGGAGGTTTAACAATTCAACAGGTGGGCGATCAATGTATATCACGGACGGATGGACCCAACCTTAATTCACTTGACAAAAGTGACCTTTCAGCTATCGACCAATTCGCATGCAAGTATTATTCAAAAAAATTGAGTCATATAAGCGATACTACAAAAGATGCTATAACAGCGCTGATGTTTCTTGAAACCGTAACGCTTCTGCGAAAAATTCACAAAGAAAACATACAAGCTTTTATCACCGATTTGATTCTATATATTGAATCGGAATCAATGATAATTGGTATGACGAAATGCTCGAAAGGATTAGCGAAACGGCCCCGTCCCTATGCATATAATACCAATCTTCCAAGAGAAAAGCGCGAAGGGAAGAATGCCTCCTTGTCTTTTTGGTCAGGCCACGCCTCACTTGCCTTTTCAACTGCAGTATTTACCGGTTATGTTTTTCAAAACCGTCATCCCGGCTCGCCCTTCATTATACCGGTGTGGATATGCGGGATATCCTGTGCCACTGCGACAAGCATACTTCGTGTCCGGTCCGGGAATCATTTCCCTACCGATGTTCTTGCCGGAGCGGCAGTGGGTGCTTTCACAGGATGGTTAATTCCTCGAATGCATCGGGAAAATAATCATTCGTTTTCATTTTATATTGATTTAAATGGTGAGAATCGTCTTGGTGTAAACTTTTTCTTTTAAAACACACATCATAGGAGACCTGAAATGAATAAGTATCAAAAGGCGTTCGCCGTGCTCTGTTTCCTCATTTTTTATTCTTTTTCTCTGTATGGTGATGAAAAGAATGACATTCTTCATGTATATCCGAATGCCGTTATCACCAACGATATAATTGAAACCTCGATATTTCTTCCCGATGCCCGGAAAGGTTTCTACCGCAGTTCACGATATGAGTGGTCAGGTATGAACTGGCAGCTTACCTACAAAGGGCATACCTATTTCATGCTGAGAAAGAACCAAAATCCTCATGATCCGGAAATTACAGGTCATGGGGCGAGTCTTGCCGAGGAATTCAGCATAGGCACAAACGTCCACATTCCCCAGAGATTTAGCTTGGCACAACCCGGTGAAACCTTTATGAAAATCGGTGTTGGGAATCTCATAAAGCCTGCTGACGACAAACCTTACCACTTTAGTAATCCGTACCGAATTGATGATTCCGGTACCTGGCAGGTATCGCACGGCAAGAACTGGATCGAATTCACTCATGAATTGACTGATCCGTACGGTTATGCATATCTCTATGTGAAACGAATGGAACTCACCCGGGGCAAACCGGAACTTGTTATCTCTCACTCTCTTAAAAATACCGGAACCAAAACCTTATTGGCCGATCAATACTGCCATAACTTTTTTTCGATTGATTACAATACCATCGGCGATGCTTATGAAATCGATCTCTTTTTCCCGGCAAAATTCAAAAATGACCTGAATCCGAACGCCGTTATAAAAGATAATAAAATCATTATCTTGAAGGACCTGGAACAGGGAAATTTCTCGGTTATGGAGGGATATAACCGTTCCGTCTCTCACAATCACTGTATCATACGAAATACCGCTACAAAAGCCGGGGTTGATATAAAAGGGGATTTCCCCCTTTCGGGCTTTAACTTCTATGCGGATACAAGTGCGATAAGCCCGGAATTTTTTGTCGGCATTTCAATTGAACCGGATGAAACCCAAAAATGGAGCCGAACCTATACTTTTTTCGAAGAATGAAACGGCTGAATGGCTCCTCTCCGTTTAAAAATGTGCGATCAATTTTCAGCTCCATCTTCTCAAAAATAACGTGTTAGGTTTCATCAAATGGTGAATATTTATACGTAACGGTTACTCCTTGAATCATCACTATAACCAGGAGCCCACTGACGAAGGAATTTATACTGTTCGGGCAGCAGATTATTCTCAACAATCCTGGTTCTTTTTCGAAGTTTTTCCAGAAGTGTTTCCTCTTCCGGTGTCATTGCTGGATTGTAATATGTTGCAATATTTTCATAGACATGGTCAAGGTTATACATACCGTTTAATGTCGTATCGGGATTTAATCCTGAATGAATAACATATTTAAGGGCAGCGCTTCCAAAACTTATTTCGCCGGTTTCATCAAGCTCTCTTGCTGCAGTGATGAACGATCGAATCAGATGATCTGACCCCATCGGTTTCATGACAACGATACCCACACCCTTTTCGCGAAGCTTTTTGACCATCGGGTCGAAATTTACCCCACTTCGGCCATCCCATATAACATTATGGTAAAAATTGTAGGGAAAGATAACATAATCAAACGGGTATGTTTCATATACCGTCAGTATTTGGGGGATTTCTTCCTTAAAATGTATCGGCGTGCCAACCGCGCGGATATATCCTTTTTCTTTTAACTTAAAGAGACTTTCCCAGTGATTCCAGTACCTGTTTTCCGGAGTAGAAGCAGATATACGGGCCATATCGATATAGTCTCTACCCAAAAGTCTGAGGGTACGTTCAAATTCCTGCTCAACAGTACGGCCATCATAAGAATCAAAGAATATCGATATAACCACATCATTAATAAACGGCGCGAGATGACGTCCCATTGGTTCATACTGGAATATATTCCATTGTTTTTCATAAATATCAAAGAAATTAATTCCTAAATCATATGCCTCACGTATCATTACCTGGCGCTCTTTCTCGTAGGGAAGCAGCGGTTGACTTATATGTGAACCGAAGGCAAATTTTGAAACCTTGATCCCGGTGGTGCCTAATTCGCCATATGGCATCGTTCCACCGGTCGGTTTCGGTTTTGTAACCTCAAATGATAAATCTGAAAAATCAGGGAGCTTTTGTGCAAGCTTGTATTTCGGCCGCAACGCCGAGCATCCAGTAGTTCCCAATGCTACTGTACCGAGAGTACTTTTTGTTAAAAAACAACGACGTTTCATCAAGATATCTTTCTTCTAAGAGTATTAATAGTATATAATTAGCTACAATATGTATTTAAAGACTATTCTATCGCCAATCCTTCAAATTTCAGATGACGGGCGGTTCCGGCCGTGCCCTTGACAATGAGAGATACGTTGTATATACCCGGCTCAGCGAAGGTGTGAATGGGGTACTGCTCGGTCGAGGTAGTACCGTCATTGAAATCCCACAGCCAAGAGTCCACCTCGCCATAGGTCTCGTCGATGAACGCCACCATTCGCCGGTTCTCGTCGACTATCGTAAAGCGCCATGAACATTCTAACGCTTTATGAAATCGTTCTTCCAGGGGCATAAGTTTGAACGGACAGAAATAGCTGGCATCACTGGTCATCCTGCCCACAGGTGCGAGAGTCCAGTGACTTTCACGGCGATTGTTGCCTTCATGCTCCAGCACCGCCCATCCCAGGCCGATAAGCTCGTTCTCCACCAGTTTGGATTCCACTGCCCGCGCGGGACCGTCGCTTGCTGCATAATCGTAGCAGGTGATGTAAAATTCAAAGACCATCCGCCCTGATTCGCCCTGCTTAAAATCATAGTTGTAGGTCCAGTTTGCATAGGGGAAATAGCTTATCCAGTCGTTGCCGCCCCAGACGAACGCCCAGTGTTTGCCGCCCGGGGGAACATTGAAATGATAGTTCTGGGCATGCACACCGTGAAAAGACTTGTAGAGCTTTATCTTGTCCATCCATTCCGTTTCCGGGTGCAAATGAGTGGTAAACGGCCCGCCGGAAAGGTCGGCATCCACAACAACCTCGAAAATATCACTTTCATTTCCCGCGAAGTCCCAGACATCGTCCCAGGCCTCGTAGAGGAAGTACAACCTGTTCAAACCCTTAACCCAGCCGATTCTAACACGGATATCCAGGTCATTTGGATCGTATTTCACTTCCTGCCTGCTGGTGTTATTGAGCAGCTCGGTGCCATATACATATTCCTCACCGACAATATCCCAGTCGCTCATGTCACCATCTATACGAGGAATCATGTCTCGGGAAAATTGAAATATCTTAAAGTCCTTGTCCATGTTCTCGAGGGATGCCGCTAATTGTACGCCAAAAATAAGTGCGATGATGATGAAAACTAAATTCTTCATGGATTCAACTCCTTTTCCTTGATTCGTGACTGTTTGATGTAAATTATTTTACTATTCTGTATATTTCGTCAAAGCCTATTGTATTTCAACGGGATTCTTGCTCTGGTTAAACTATCAAACCTTTTCGAGAAGCCATTTCAACCCGTTTTTCTGCATTTTCTCGTACTCAGGATTCCACATTACAGTGATCATGTGCCCGGGAGCCATGAAGCAGACCCGGCCTTTGCCATAATCATACGCCCAGACAGCCGGGGCTTTTGAATTCACCCTGCCCATATTGTCCTTCCAGGGCCCGTCTTCTCCCTCGTATGAACTTTGGGCAAGGAGGTATTTCTCATCTTTGTCATACACGACATAATGCTGTTCGTCCACAATTTGGAAATCATTGACATCCCTGGTTATGCGATGATCCTTGTTGATGATTCGCACCCAGAAGGGGCGGATACGGGGATGGCCAGCGTAAATGGCACCTTCCACTTCACGGTAATCCTGGTTCATGTTGGAACACTGACTGTTGTTGTGGAACGCCCACAGGGAACCACCGTTAAACACCCAATGTTTGATGGCTTTCCCCTGCGCAATGGTCATCCACGGTGTCTGGTCACCGCCGATGGGACGGATAGGCGGCGTACTTAAAAGGTCTGCGCCGTCGCGCCCGGGCCTGGGCAGGTCATCGGGCCAGGCGAAAACATACCCTTTTGGATGAAGGATACCATCACGGAATATAATGAGGATCTTGTAGTTGCTGAGCAATTCCTCGGTGAGGTAGTCATCCTCCCACAGATAGTCGATGGAGAGGCCGGCGTCATCCACAAGGGTTTTGTTGAATGAAGTCCTGATATAATCGGGATTATGATATCGGTCACCCACGATAGCGAGTGCGGTAGCGTGCGCCTTCGGAAATCCGGCGGCGGCTCCTTTCGGTCGTGCGGTGGTCATCGCACCTGCAGCGCCTATAAGCCCTATTGTTTTAAGGCTCTTGCGACGTGAAAAACTGAATTTTCTGAACATAAAAACGCTCCTTTAACAATCCGGGTTCGTTCATGAATGTTATATCTTACCATAAATCCGTTACATTTGGTTATAATACTTTTCATTTACTAATATAAAGCCAGTATTATACCGATCAAATTCATGAATAGGTATAATTCCCAATACTACTATATTTGTAAAAGAATATTATTGCTTACTAATCCTTTATGCAAGTATTTTTACCTTATAACGGCAATGATACTATTCATTCCATTGTTCTATTCCTTCGGTATTGTGGGATGAATATACTATTTAAAAATGAAATTTTATTGACTATTACACCTCAAATCGCTATCATGAATGATTACAAAACATAACTTATATATATTTTGGATGATAGAAAGAAATTGTGAACGTAAATAATTTCTCCGGACAACAGGAATAGAGAAATATGATTCCACGTTGACCACCATCCGGGAACTGCAAAACCTTTTTTCCGACCGGGTAATATATCTCCGTTGAGCAGTCGACACTAATCATTTTCATATCCGGCAACGACACAATAAGGGAGACATGACATGATTACAAGAATGCTGTCAATTGTATTATTGGCGCTCGTGTATACCATAACTACCGCTGTGGCAGACTTGATGATCGTCGGTATCGACGAAAAAGTAACATTTGAGAGCGGGATTACGTATAACCTTCCTGATGAAGGAAAAGACCTTGTGCTGGTGGTCGATATAACAAACGGCGAAAATCCGAAAATAACCGCTTCAATACCGCTTAAGAACTCCATTTTCGGACCGCCGACCAACCTGATTATTACACCGGATGAAAAACTTGCGCTGGTAGCAAATCCTGTTGTCTGGGTCGAAAAGGACGGCCAGTGGGGCCCTTCTCCCGATACTATGCTGCATGTTATCAGCCTTGAAGGGACGCCGCGTTATATCAGGAGTATCAAGGTCGGTAAACAACCCTCGGGTATGGACCTGACACCGGACGGTAGTTTGCTTCTCATCGCGAACCGTGCCGAACCCTCAATAAGCGTTGTGGCAATCGAGGGGACATCCGTACGTCTCATCGATACGGTTACACTGGAATACCCCTCGGATGCAGTCTCAATGACGCCGAACGGGAAGCGTGCGCTTTTCACGATGCGCACCGAAAACAAAGTCGGTATCCTGCATATTGACGGCAGTAAAGTCACCTACGATCCGGCAGAAGACATCAATGTCGGAATTGAACCCTATAACATCGCTGTATCACCAAAAGGCGACATTGCCCTGGTGAATAACATCGGCCAGTCGGGCGGTAATGACGGCAATACGGACACTGTGTGTGTGATCGATCTTACCGCAGCGCACCCGCATGTTATCGACTGGGTAGCTGTCGGGGACGGCCCGGAAGGTCTTGCGATCAGCCCGAAAGGCGACCTCGCTATATCAGTGCTCATCAACGGCTCTCAGAGTGCGGAAAGCAATCCGAATACAGCCTGGGCGGCACACCGTAACGGCGCTGTTGCTGTTTTGAAAATCAACGGTAAAAAGGTCACCAAAATCAAAGAAATCGAAGTCGGCGGCGGGATGCCGGAGGGCGTCGTGTTAAGCCCGGACGGCCGGTATATCTATGTCGGCAATTTCCTTGGTGATAACGTGACAATCCTGAAAGTTGAAGGCGAGACTGTTGTTGACACGGGAAAAGAGCTCATCCTGCCAGGGTCCCCGGCATCGATGCGAGGGTTGAAATAGGTCTTCGAATGCAAGCGGTCCTTTACCCTGATGGGAAATTTGAATTTTTCACACCATGTGCATACGACAAACACATTTTTTTTATTATTTGCATAAGAGGTTACAAAGTAAATGAAATATGGCAGATTCAGAAAGAAGCATTCAGTTTATTCTCTTTTTCCGAGAGGCAATTATACAATCGAGAGCATCACTTACCGATACGGTAACATGATATAATTTACGGTATTTCTCACCGACAAACTTTTCGGTATAACTTTTTTCAAATTGTTCCAGAAGACCGGAAAAAAAATTACCTGTATTAAGCAAAACAATTGGCTTATGATGCATTTCTAACTGTTTAAGTGTAATAAGTTCAAGTATTTCCTCAAGAGTACCGAAACCTCCGGCCATACCGATAAAAGCATCTGCACGTTCTTCCATGACGGTTTTTCTCACCCGCATATCTTCGGTAACAATCATCTCATCAACATTTTTATACCCAAATCCCATATCATGTAATTTCCTGGGTATAACACCGATGATTTTCCCGCCGCTTTCATGAACCTCCTGAGATAAAACACCCATAAGTCCATTATTACCGCCGCCATAAACGAGATCGAAACCTCTTCTGGACATTTCACCACCGAGTTTCACAGCTGCATCTTTATATATATCTGAAATGTGATTACTCGAGGAACAAAACACACATACCGAAACATGTTCTCTCATATTTTTATTGATCTTATGCATAGTAATACGTATTCTTTTTCGAATCTATGCCCATTTTATGAGCATACAATCCTGATAAAGAGCCATATCGGGATGGGATGGCAGGACACGGAGACTGAAACCTATCCTTCCGCTTTGTACAAAAGGAACGTTACCTTCAAATATGTAATTTTTCCCCTCATTGTTTATGCATTTCATGGTAATAGGAACAGCTCCAACAAGTGTATCAGAAGCATCAATCGAACCCGCATACAGTTCAACACTTACATCTTCCGGTACAAGTTTCCCCAGAATAATTTTCGCGGTGACCTTGACATTTCCGCCAACCTCAAACGGCCCTGCCCCATCGGAATCAATGGAAACAATTTTTATATCTGACCAGTTTTTTATAACATTCTGTTTCCAAAGAGCAAGTTTACGAGCCCGTTCGCACCCATTATCTTTGAGTCGGTTAAATCTTTCGATTGAAGGCATGTAACAGTTATTGAAATACTCATGAACCATCCTATGAGTATTAAAAAATGGAACAATCTTACTCATAGTATTTTTCATTTTTTCTATCCATTTTCTCGGTATGCCACCTTCACCAATATCATAGAATAGAGGTACAATTTCCTTTTCGAGGATGTTATAGAGTGCATTTGATTCGACCTCGTCCTGATAATCAGGATCATCGTATACCTCCCCGGAACCTATTGCCCAGCCAACTTCCGGCGTATAAGCTTCTTCCCACCACCCATCAAGGACACTTATATTCAAAGCACCGTTTGCAGCAGCTTTCATACCGCTTGTGCCGGATGCTTCCAGCGGACGTCGCGGAGTATTCAGCCACACATCAACACCCTGAACAAGATATCGTGCGACATTCATATCATAATCACCAATATAAACAATATTTAAGCGCAATTTCGGACTGTTGGCATAATGAACAATCTTTCTGATTATTGCTTTTCCGGCATCATCACGCGGATGGGCTTTACCGGCAATTATTAACTGAACGGGCCTTTCAGGATTTGTGAGAATATTTGTTAACCTGTCGATATCTCGAAAAATTAAATCAGCCCTCTTATACGTAGCAAACCGCCGTGCAAAACCTATCGTTAACACCTTTGAATTTAATACACCGCGAGCAATATTAATTTCTGAATCCGAAGCACCGCGTTGTTCCAACTGTTTCTGTAACCGCTTTCGTGCAAACGTCACAAGACGTTCACATCTTACTTCATGTGTTCTCCATATCTCCTCATCCGGGATGTCATTTGTACGTTCCCAGATAGATTCGCTTGCAGGTTCGGTTTCCCATCGTGGTCCAAGGTAACGGTCAAACAGATTTACCATATCATGAGAAATCCAGCTTGATATATGAACACCATTTGTAATATGGGAAACAGGAATTTCATCAACAGGGAATCCCGACCATAATTCTTTCCACATATTTTTCGACACCTGCATGTGAAGACGGCTGACAGCATTCGATTTATCGGCACATTTAAGAGCAAGCACAGTCATGCAGAATAATTCGGTGGAAGATTTGGGATTTATTCTCCCCAAACCGAGGAATTCCTCCGGTGTAAGACCAAGTTCCGGATAAAAATTTTGAAAGTACTTAAGCATAAGCTCACTCGTGAAACGGTCATGCCCTGCCGGTACCGGAGTATGAGTTGTAAAAACGTTCCCGGCGCTTGCAAGCTCAAATGCTTCACCGAACGTTAGTTTTTCCTCTTCCATTAACTCACGTATACGTTCCAGGGCAAGAAAAGCTGCATGTCCCTCGTTCATGTGATATAGAGTGGGGTAAATATCCATTGCATGAAGGGCTCGAAACCCTCCAATACCAAGAAGGATCTCCTGTTTGATACGCATTTCATTATCGCCACCATACAAGGTTGCTGTTATTCTTTTGTTCTGCGGATTATTCTCAGCGATATTTGTATCCAGAAGAAAGAGGGGAACACGCCCAACTTGAATCTTCCAGACTTTTGCATACACAGGGCCATCAGGATATTCCAGTTCTATCTTCAATTCACTGCCGTTGCTTTCGAGTACCGGCATAACCGGCATATTATAAAAATCATTATCAATGTAAAGCTCCTGCTGCCAGCCATCATTATTAAGATACTGTCTGAAAAATCCTTCCTGGTAAAGAAGTCCCATGCCAACGAACGGTAAACCAAGATCGCTCGCGCTTTTAAGGTGGTCCCCGGCAAGTATCCCGAGTCCTCCCGAATAAATGGGAATACATTCAGCAAGACCAAATTCAAGTGAAAAATATGCAATCGTTTTCTCAGATGTTTTCTCATAATTTTTTGAATACCATGATGATCCGGTCATGTACTTATCATACTGCTCCTTTACTCTTTGAAATTGAGCAAGTACACCCTCATCTTTTGCAAGCGATTCAAGTCTTGACTGTGAAATACTTCCAATAATACTGACAGGATTATGATTTTCTTCTTCCCAGAGAGATCTGTCCAAACGATATAATAAATTAATTGCCTGAGCATTCCAGTACCATCCAATATTATAGACTAATTCTCTTAAAGATTCTAAAGGTTCCGGCAACGATGCTTTAACAATAAAACTTTTTACAGGTTTCATTTTTAATTTCCCCAAGGATTATATTATTACCAAATTTATATTACATAAATTGTTTTCTTTGAATAGAGACGCACAGCCATAAATATACATATAAATATAGTAGTAATCCATACATTAATCACCAGTTCATCATGAAATATTTCATTTTTT
The DNA here is from genome assembly GCA_000403035.1 of Candidatus Latescibacter anaerobius SCGC AAA252-E07. Taxonomy (GTDB): domain Bacteria; phylum Latescibacterota; class Latescibacteria; order Latescibacterales; family Latescibacteraceae; genus Latescibacter; species Latescibacter anaerobius. The sequence goes on from AQSL01000164.1 coordinate 72,468, forward strand.
TGTTTGACTATAGTATTGGATTTGCATATATTAGAAAACTTGAATTTTTAACATAATCCTGGTGTTATTCATTGATCGCTCTACTCTAAAACTGTATATTATTGTGTATTGGGCCCGTAGCTCAGCCTGGTAGAGCACCGGCCTTTTAAGCCGAGGGTCGAAGGTTCGAATCCTTCCGGGCTCACCAATATAAACAAGGACTTATGAGAATTGCTTCAAGTCCTTGTTTGCTTTGGGTGCGGATAGGGTGCGGATAGGTGCGGTTTCTATAACATCATCAAGCCTGTCAACTGCGTCTTTATTTCCCCCTGGTACAAGGTGACCATAGATGTCTACAGTTACTTTTATGCTGTGATGTCCAAGCTGGTCTCGTATATATGCCATTGATTCACCTGCTTGTAATAGCAAAGAAGCGTAAGTATGGCGTAAATCATGTATTCTTATTCGTCTCATATCCGCCATATCTAATACTTTATAGAATACACGTTTTCTCCAATTATGCCCCTCCATAGGTTTCCTTACTTCATTAAAAAACATCCATTCGGGTATATTATCCCCCATCTCCCGCAATCTTTCTCTTTTAAGCTTCCATAATACCTCTGTAAGTTGCATAGACATATCCACACGGCGGTATTTGCCGTTTTTAGGTGTTTCTATCCTACCCCGGACTATGCTTCGTTGTATTGTGATAAAACGCTCATTAAAATCAATATCTCCCCATTGCAAGGCAAGAGCCTCACCCAACCTTATACCGGTACGAGAAAGCGTTAAAACAAACGGATAATGCTCTGAAAACTTTTCTTTGAAAGTTTGTAATAATAGAGATAATTCTTCACGTGATAACGGATCAATTTTAAGCGCCGGACGTTTTGTCTTATTTAAACCGTTTTTTCTGATTGATTTTCCTAATCTTTGCGCGGGATTGTTTTCTATTATTTCATCATCTATGGCAAGATTCAAAACACCACTAATACAATTTTTAATATGATTCACAGTACTTTGGGAAAACCCTTCATTCAATTTTTTCATGAGAAATTCTTTAACTGTGAGCCGGTTAATATCGGTTATAGGTTTATCACCCAAAACAGGTAAGACATGATTTAAAAGAATGAGTTTATAATCCTTTTGTGTTGAATGCTTGCAGGTCGCCAGCACAACCGTTGTGATCCATCTGTCTGCATATTCAGAAAACATAGGACAGTGATTTTCTTCAATGAAATCCATATCACCCAACACCAATCTCGCCTCAATTTTCTTTCCAACTTCCAGCGCAAGCCGTTTATCCCGGCCAATCTTTTTTGATTTTCGAGTGCCCTGGTGATCTATGAAAACCCACCAGACACCGGAGTCTTTCATTTTTTCACGTACTTTAACGCCCATATTTATTCACCCCTTTTCCAAAGCCCGACCACAAAGCCGGGCCAGGGTTCGATATTACGATTCATCAGAATTTATATCAAATTTGCATACCCGACTTAATAGCTCACCGATTAAAATATAAATTTCGTCAAGTTTCTCGAGAGCATCGAGATAAATAAAACCCGTTATTTCCGATATTCCCGAATCGCTTGACTTTGCACATAAAAGAAGTTCAAAAATATCTTTCAAAGGATTTAGGAGCAGATTTCGACTGTTATCAAAATCCTCAAATGAAGGATAACGCTTATAATCATTTTTGAGAAATTCCAGTTTTTCCTCATGATCCATTGTTCCCACTGGTTTTGTTTTCTCTCCACACATTGTTACTACCTCCTACACATAAAAAGCCCAGGAGCTATACCAGCCTCAATAAAGACTGCCCGATACCTTCCGACACCGGGACTCCTGAGCTTATCATGTATAGAAATTTTTCTTTTGGAAATAAAAATAGCGATTTCACGGACTCGCCTCCCGTATTGAGATTTGTATATTTATAAAACATAATCTAACCTCTTTTATTGATATGTCAAGTTAAATTTACAGATTATCGTTTTAAATCCCTAATTTCATGGTTAAAGACATCTTTTATTTTCCCGCTCCGCTTTGTCAGGTCAACGAGGTTGCATTATCTCTATCGAATGAGTATAAAACCATACACTTGTAAAAAATAATACGTTAAAATTGATTATCTGATAATTCATATTATTTAATATCTTTTTTAAAAGGCCGGGATAACTGGTAGAATCCCGGCCTCTTAAAACAATGAGAATAATGGACGGGGAAAAAAAACATAACAGCCCGCCTGATGCCTTACGACAAAAGGATTCTCATTTTGAAAATTATACTGATGCAGATGCACCAGCCGCTTGACTTATCGCTTCCCTTCCGGGACCGCGTAGTAATGCTACAGAAACAACCTGAGTGCTGTCTGTAGTTACCTTTGCCGCTACATGGTCGAAATCACCTGCATGATCCAGAGTCATGTTGTCAATTTCAACATAAGCGAATGCCTTTGTGGTAGCAACCGTAAATGTAGCATCTGAACTTGCGGCTGTAATAGCCGTTTTTCCCGTTTCAGTCGATGTTAAAGTTATTGTACCAGTGTCATTCGATGCTGTTATTCCGGGAACGCCGTAGTCTGGATCGTTTATGCAGCTTGCCAGTTCATCACCATCGGCGGTGTCATTTCCTGAAATAGAAAACGTTCTGGTTGATTTGGTCGTTGTATCTGTATGCGCCGTAAAAACAAGACCGTTAATAGTTATTGTTTCGGTGTTTGCGACACTGGCAAGGGCAATAGTAAGTTCACTTACAAGCGTATTTGCCGTAATGGTTGCCGCGGCATCGGTTATTACTTTCGCACTGCCGGCGGCGGCGTTTGTCGCCTGATAAATCTGCATTACAGCCGTTTTTGTTTTGGCCATCGCCGCAACGCTTAAAACAAAAGCCGCACCGTGGAAATCTTTCATCGGGAAAAACGAGCCTGTGGCGTTCGTTGATGCAAGAGATTGCGGTGTCAAGCCAACGTCAAATTTTGTTTTTTCGAAAAGCTTATTCATTCTAAAACCTCATTTCTATTTTATGGAGCCGGTTACCCGGCCCCTGTGGTTACATGGTTATCCAGTTATAC